>CAXMNO010000412.1:0-4582 GCA_964194655.1 uncultured Acidimicrobiia bacterium | reverse complement strand
TATTATCACCTCGATCAACGTACATCGCGGTGAAGACACCACCTCCGGCGCCAAGGGCGTATTCGAGGCGATTGAGGACATTACCGCCGACGGCAACGTCATTGTGGTGAAGCTGAAGGGACCCAACGCTGACTTCCCCTTCTTGATGACCGACTACCACATGAACGTCGTCCCATCGCCCGACGGCCTGCCCAATTTGACAGACGGCATCGGCACCGGCCTCTATAAGGTGACGCACTTCGAACCAGGCGTGCGGGTCGACATGGTACGACACCCCAACGCCTGGCAGCAGGACCTGTTCGGTTTCGTTGATTCGGCGGAGATTATCGGTGTCTCCGATCCCAACGCGCGCCAAAGCGCCTTGGTGACAGGCGACGTTGACGTCATCAACAAGCCCGACCTCAAGACCATCAAGCTTATGGCTCGGCAGCCCAACATCTCTATCGTCGACGTCGCCAGCAACTTCTTCTATACCGCACCAATGATGGTGGATAAGGATCCCTTCTCCAATGTCGACTTCCGCCGCGCCATCAAGTTCGGCATCGACCGGCAACAGTTCATCGAAAAGATTGTTTTCGGCTACGGCACACCTGGCAACGACCATCCGATTGGTCCCGGCTTCACCTACCACGCCGCAGACATCCCGCAGAACACCTATGACCCGGACAAAGCAAAGCACTTTCTGAAGAAATCCGGCTTCGACGGGGCAACGGTCGACTACAGCGCCTCCGACACCGCTTATACCGGGTCGGTGGATTTCGCGGTCCTAATGAAGGAGACCCTGGGGCCAATCGGGATCAACGTGAACATCGTGCGCGAACCCAACGACGGCTATTGGTCGAACGTCTGGAACTCGAAGACCTGGGTCGCTTGTTACTGGGGTGCCCGCCCAGTCGAGGACATGATCCTATCGATCAACTACACCTCGGACGCCGCTTGGAACGATACCCGCTGGGGTCACCCGAGGGTCGACGAGCTGGTGGTGGCCGCCCGTGGTGAACTTGATACCAAGAAGCGCGCTGAGATGTATCGCGAAGTGCAGATGCTGATCAGTAGCGAGGGTGCGACCTTGGTTCCAGCCTACGGCCGTGACGTCGCCGCACACACCGACAAAATCGGCACGACCGGTGAATACGGCGGCGGCTGGGAGATGGACGGCGGCCACTTCATCAAACGCTGGTGGATGACGAGCTAACCACCGCATCCAATTTTTGAGGGCACTTTATTTGATTAACAATCTAATCAGGTGAAGTGTCCTCAAAACTCGGGCCGTTCATTCCTTCATGGGGTTGGATCCACCTCCCCCAACTTCGCCAAGCCTTTATCGACCCAATCATTCGACCATTTGGCGGGGCCGCGCACGCCTTTCATGGGGCGTCAGGGCGGTCGCCGAGGACGCGGAGGTTGTTTTCCAGATCCTTTAGCATCGCGCGGGCGGCTTCCAGTTGTGCGCGCGAAAGTGTTGGGGTCTCGTTATGCTTGATGTCGGCAATCAAGGTTCGGTGGAAGGCGCTGGTCAGGGTCCAGACGGTGTAGAGGCGGATGCCTTTCAAGTCGTCGACCTTCACGAGGCAGGCCAGGCAGGAAACGATGTCGTCGAACAAGCGTGCCTCGCGCCGGGTGCGCGCAATTTCCGAGGCTGCGTAGATTTCTTCCGCACTCACGCCTTCAGCCAGGCCCTGGCACACCGTGGAAAGATCATCCATCCCAGGGGTCATGGCCTTTAGGGCTTCGCGCACTTTTGGCTGCAATGACTTCAGGAACTACTTACTTTTCTCAACGGTTTTTCGCTAGTTCGTGGAAGTTCGGCGATCATGCAGGTGAAGTAACGAATATACTCGGTATTATGCTTGGACTCTCTTCATATTCTTACTCTTATCGTGGTCTTCATACGACCTACACAACCTTCTCCGGTTTTAGCTGGTGTTGCTTCTTACAGCCCGCTGCCATCCCTGTTAGCTGGTCTTCGACAAATGATGCCATTTTCACTTTTGAAATCTCTGGAACGCATCACTGAAAGCAGCAGCCATAATTCCAGCTGGCATTCCTACGACTGCGATGGCCATGAGGGCAGAAAGTCCTGCAACGACCTTGCCAAGTGCTGTGATAGGGTAAACATCCCCGTATCCGACCGTGGTCAAGGTAGCCACGGCCCACCACATCGACCGAGGGATACTTCCGAAGACCTCTGGTTGAGTACTGCCTTCGATGGCAAAAAGGAAAGTCGCAGACACTAGTAAGGCTAAGGAGGCAATACAGAGGCTGAGAACCAACTCCACATATCTGGACTTAATCGCCTTTCCCATGAGACGAAAGGCCTCTGCCCAGTTACTGTTCCGCATCAAAGCGAAAATACGCAGGATACGTGCCAAGCGCAGCAACACACCAAAAGTGCCAGGAAGCGGAGATAGTATCTCTATCCAGACTAACGCGGTAGCGGACACGTCAAGAAGGCTCATCGGAGTCCTAAAGAACCGCCATCGCCCATGTGGTCCCGCGTACCGATGCGCTTCTTTCATCACCCAGAACCTCGCGATATACTCTAAAGTGAACGCTACAGCGAACAGGAGCTTCAGCGCGAAGAAGGTATCAGGGGCGTAGTTCTTGATGGTAGGCTCAGACTCAAGGACCACCATCAAAACACTCAGAATCACTGCCGCCATCACACACTTATTCACTAGAGACAAACCATCGCCGTCCCAGGCCATAGGATCGAACTGACGATATAGTTGGAAGCGGAGATTGCTCATGGTGACCCTCCATACGTTTCAAGGCAATCGAATGGTGCTCCTAATGCGAAGCGTAATTTTTCGTGCTTCCAACAACTATATTGGCTGAAAAACGTCAACATCCATAAAATGAATTTTATCTATGCCGCTCCCTCTTGTGCGGAGGGAAATTTTTTGGTGAGGTAAAGCAGCTCCGACTGGTGCTGCGTAGATTTCCTCCGCACTCGCGCCTTCGGCCAGGCCTTGGCGCACCGTGGAAAGGTCATCCATCTCAGGGGCCATGGCCTTTAGGGCTTCGCGCGTTTTGGCAAGGTCGCCGACAGGTGCATCCGGATCGAAGCGCAATCAGGACGCTTGGCCAGCCATCAGGATCCAAGCGACACGATAGCGAGCCATATCGGGATAGAATCGAGACAAAACTTTAGATAATGAGGGGGAGGATCTTGCTGCCTATTTAACCCGTCTCTTCCCCACCTTCCTTGAGAGTTTGGAGGAAATTTGGGGGCCTATAGACGCCCATTCAAAAAGCTAGGCGACCAGTTCCTGCTCTTCATCCAAATCCCTTTGCAGACGCGAGACATCGGCCGAAACTTCGATCAAGAGGGAGGCCAGGTTTTGTTGCATGGCGATCGCGCGCGCTAGCTTCATTGCGATTTGGGCTGTCTCGGAGGGGCTTGGCGCGCGCACCACGCTCTCAAACGCCTCACCGGCGAGCAACCAAATAATGGGAACGCGCAAAATGCCCGCTAGCTTGGTAATTTTTTCGGCGCGCGGTTCGCTGCGGTCGTTCTCCCAATTCTCCAGCGTTTGGGCTTTAACCCCAATACGCCGTGCGAGTTGCGGCAATGACATATTCGTAGCAAGCCGGGCTTCTTCAATGCGACTCCCCATAGTGGATTGGCTCACGGCGGATTGAAATGGCACTTGATTATCTCCTATGGCGAATTCGTGAAAATATGGTGGCGGGCGTCACCACACTAACAGGCGCGTAGGACGATTTAAAGACAACGATCAAGAAAGCGTGAACGGGATCAAAACTTTCGCCTTTGCGGGCCATATTGGCTTGCGATCCTTGTGGACTAGTTCCTGTGGAGCACCTAAACTCGCCGCGAAATTCGACCTATTCTTAATTCTTACAAATGCGAATGGAGGTGCACATGGAAGTTTTGGCTCTCAGCGTGTCAGAACCGAAGATCGTCGTGCACGGTGGCAGAGAAATTTCAACGGGGATCTATAAGACCCAGGTTGATGGCCCGCGCATGGTTCGCAAGTCCAATATCGATGGCGATAGGCAAGCCGATCTCACTGTGCATGGCGGCTTCGACAAGGCCGTTTATGCCTTCCCACGCGAGCATTACGCCTTCTATCAGGAAACACTCGGCAAGGGGCCATACGACTTTGGCCAATTCGGCGAGAACCTAACGGTGACAGGGCTGTTGGAGAATGAAGTCAAAATCGGCGACCGCTTTCGCATCGGCGAGGCACTATTGGAAGTCTCCGAACCTCGGCTACCCTGCTTCAAATTCGCGATCAAGATGGAGTCCGATATCGCTGTTCGGGCCTGCGTTACCAGCAAGAAGACGGGCTTCTATTTGCGTGTTCTCGAAGAAGGCATGATCGAGGCCGGTAACGCGATCGAGCCTGCCGGCAGCGAGGATGGTGCGCCAAGCGTGATGGACATCGTGAACCTCTACTTCTTCGATAGAAAAAACGTTGAAGCCATGAAGCAAGCCGCGGAGTGCAAGGCCCTGGCTAAAAGCTGGTCGGACTATTACGTCGAAATCTTGGCGAAGCGCGGCGCATAAGACAGATTGGCGAGTGGCGGCCTTGGGTATTTTCGCCAGGCCGCCCGC
>CAXMNO010000411.1:0-4119 GCA_964194655.1 uncultured Acidimicrobiia bacterium | reverse complement strand
CTATGTTCGCCCGCGCGAAACACCTTGAGGGGGAAGGGGAAGACTATGGCTGGTTCTCTTGAAGGCAATAAGATCCTTGCCGCGCTGCTGACAGCAGGCGTCATCGCGATGACCGCAGGCTTCATCGCGCATACGATCTATAGTCCTAAAGAGCTGGCGGAAAACGCCTATCCAATTGAAGTCGAAACCGCTGCGGCCACGACTGCAGGCGAAGGTGCTGCAGAGCCAGAGGTATCGATCCTCGAGCTGCTTGCTGCCGCCGACGTCGGCAAGGGCGAGAAGCAGGCGAAGAAGTGCGCCAGCTGCCACAGCTTTGACGAAGGTGGGCCGGATAAAGTCGGCCCCAACCTTTACGACTTGATTGGAAATGGCATCGCCAACAATTCAGGCTTTAGCTATTCAAGTGCTCTATCTGGCCTTTCGGGGGAAAGCTGGAGCTACGAAAGCCTTGATGGCTTCATCGCTAATCCGAAGAGCTGGGCACCTGGCACGAAGATGAGCTTTGCTGGTATTAAAAGGCCGGGACAGCGTGCCGATCTCGTCGCTTATCTGCGCAGCTTGAGCGGAAGCCCTGCGCCGCTGCCCTGATATGAAGCTCTTTCGAGGTGCTCTTGGGGCTTGATGGAATATAGAAAACGGCGGGCTTTAGGTCCGCCGTTTTGCTATCTAGGAAAGTTGGATTGCCATGCGTAGTGCCTGCCCTGAAGAATTCATCAA
This sequence comes from uncultured Acidimicrobiia bacterium, assembly GCA_964194655.1. Classification (GTDB taxonomy): domain Bacteria; phylum Pseudomonadota; class Alphaproteobacteria; order Kiloniellales; family Kiloniellaceae; genus JAJFGK01. Next base: position 3,402 of record CAXMNO010000411.1, on the reverse strand, counting down.
GCTTGCTAGATCGATGGTCGAGGCGGCGCGCGAAATCACTCTTCCCAACTTTCGCACCAATCTCGGGCATGAGCTAAAGGCAGACCGCACCCCCGTCACCATCGCCGACCGAAAGACAGAGGCACGTTTACGCGAGTTGATCGAAGCTGCCTTCCCAGATCATGGCATCATCGGGGAGGAATATGGCGCCGAGCGCAAGGATGCGAGCCACGTTTGGGTGCTGGACCCCATCGACGGCACCAAAAAATTTATGACCGGCAACCCGCTTTTTGGAACCCTGATATCTCTCTTGCGTGATGGTGAGCCACTTTTGGGCGTCATCGACGCACCGGCCGTGGGCGATACCTGGATCGGTGCGACCGGTCACGGCACAAAACACATTACTGGTGCGGGCGAGCGGCAAGTTCATTGCCGTTCCTGTCCAAATTTAGCGGGTGCAGCCATCTATACCACAGCGCCGGAAATGTTCGAAGGCGCCGAAGAAGCTGCATTTAACCGCCTAAAATCACAGGTTCTTTTCCCCCTTTATGGTGGTGAGTGCTACGCCTACGGCCTGCTTGCGAATGGCACTGCGGACCTGGTCGTCGAAGGCGATATGGCAATCTACGATTACCTCTCCCATGTCCCCATCGTGACAGAGGCAGGCGGTATGATGACCGACTGGGAGGGAAATCCCTTGGGTCTCGACTCAGGCGGAAATGTTATCGCAGCAGGCGACCCGGTTTGCCATGCAGCAGCTCTTGAACTCCTAAATCAGGCTGGTTGAGAAGCTTTAGGGTGCGAAGTAGCGCATTAAATTTCTGTAAGCTTTGCGTGAAGGGGCTTGCCAAGTGTGCTTCGGGGCCTAACTCCTCTTTACAGATAAGCGCCGGGGAGGCACTTTCGAGACCATGATGTCCGGGATCAACCGCGTACTTCTTAGCTTAGCGTTTACCCTTTTTCCCTTTGCTTTATTAGCGCAAACGGAAAAGGCACCCGCCGTCCCCGTTACAGAAGTCCAAGAAAGTGAAATTGATCCTGCCGTTTTTCGCTCTCACGGCATTGCGATGCATGGCGAGCCCAAATATGAGGCTGGCTTCAAGCATTTCGACTATGTAAATCCTAATGCACCGCAAGGAGGGGAAATCCGGCTGGGCTCGATCGGGACATTTGATTCTTTTAACAGTTTCATCGCCAAGGGTGCGGCCGCAGACGGGCTTGGGTTCTTGAACGAGACGCTTATGGCCCCAAGCGCGGATGAGCCCTTTTCGATTTATGGACTATTGGCCGAATCGATGGAGTGGCCGGAGGATCGCTCATGGGTGATCTTCACCCTGCGACCCGAAGCACGCTGGCACGACGGCATGCCCGTGACGCCCGAGGATGTGATTTTCTCGCTGGAGACGCTGAAGGAAAAGGGACACCCCAGTTACCGCTTCTATTACGGCGACATCCTAAGTGCGGAGATTTTAGACGAACGGCGCGTTAAGATGACCTTCGCGCCGGGCGAAAACCGGGAACTTCCGCTGATCGCCGGTCAGCTTCAAATTCTTCCAAAGCACTATTGGGAGACACGCGACTTTTCCAAAACCACGCTGGAACCCCCACTTGGAAGCGGGCCTTACCGCATCAAGTCGTTCGAAACTGGCCGGCGTGTCGTTTGGGAACGGGTTGAGGATTATTGGGGACGTGACTTACCCGTCAACGTCGGCACCGATAACTTCGATACCGTGCGCTATGAATATTACCGCGATCCAACGATCCTTCGCGAGTCCCTTAAATCCGGCAACATCGATTACCGAAATGAAAATCAGGCCAAAGCCTGGGCGAAGGCCTATAACGTCCCGGTGGTGGAAAAGGGCTGGCTGAAGAAAGATTTCGTACGCCATCAACGCACTAGTGGCATGCAAGGTTTCGTCATGAATACGCGCCGTGCCATCTTTAAAAACCCCAAGGTCCGGCGCGCCCTTGCTTATGCCTTTGATTTTGAGTGGACGAATACGAACCTTTTCAACGGCCTCTATACCCGAACGCAGAGTTATTTCGAGAATTCGGAATTGGGGGCCAGGGATTTGCCAACGGGCGAAGAGCTCGAAATCCTATCGGAATTTAAAGACCGCCTACCTGAGGTTATTTTCACCAAAGCCTACGACGCACCAGCTACCGATGGCAGCGGCTGGCCCAGGTCTAACTTGGAACAAGCATTTGCCCTTTTGGAAGAAGCAGGCTGGGTCGTTCGCGATTTAAAGCTGGTTAATGCCGAAACGGGGGAGCAGATGTCCTTCGAATTCCTCCTGGTATCAAAGGAATTCGAGCGGATTGTATTGCCTTTCAAACGCAATCTTACCCGCCTTGGCATTGATGTACGCGTACGCCTTGTCGATACCGCACAGTATATCAACCGTATCCGCTCCTTCGATTTCGACATGCTGGTGAGTGGCTGGGGCCAATCCGAATCGCCAGGCAATGAACAGCGCAATTATTGGAGCAGTCAGGCGGCCTCAATCGAAGGCAGCCGCAATCTCGCTGGCATCGAAGATAAGGTCGTGGACGAGTTGATTGAGCTTTTGATCGCAGCTCCCTCACGCGAAAGCCTCGTTGCCCGCACCCGCGCGCTCGACCGCGTTCTCCTTTGGGGACACTACATCATTCCCAATTGGCATATTCGTGCCGACCGGCTCCTTTATTGGGATAAGTTCGGGCGCCCGGAAATTGTCCCACGCAATGGAACCAACTGGACGACCTGGTGGTTCGATGAGGGAAAAGCCATCGCCCTTAAAGACGCCCGCTCCAGCTTCATTGCCGAAACGCCTGAAATGGATGGCGGCGAAGGAAAGCAGTCGCTAGTTATGAACCTGCTCGTCGGCATATTAGCTCTTGGTGCCATCTTTGCTCTATGGCGTTTGCGCGCTAAGCGGCCAGCTTAAGGGGAGTTCGAGCGATGCTAGCCTATATCATTCGCCGCCTTTTCCTGATTGTGCCGACCCTTCTCGGCATCATGCTGTTGAATTTCATCATTATCCAGGCGGCCCCCGGCGGTCCAGTCGAGCAAATGATCAGCCAGATCACCGGCGAGGGCGCCGATGTGATCGAGCGGGCAACCCAATCCGGCTCTGGCGAGTTGACGCAGCAAATTACCTCAACGGCGGGGGGCGAAAGTAGTCTCAATTCTAAATACCGCGGCGCGCAGGGCCTCGACCCCGACTTCATTGCGGAACTGGAACGGCAATACGGCTTCGACAAGCCAGCCCACGAGCGTTTCTTTTCTATGCTATCGAAATATGTCGTTTTCGACTTCGGCGACAGCTTTTACCGCGATCAGTCGGTTGTTGAATTGGTGCTCGACAAGATGCCGGTTTCAATCTCGCTTGGGCTATGGACAACGCTTCTTGTTTATTCGATTTGCATCCCACTTGGTGTTGC
>CAXMNO010000410.1:0-6048 GCA_964194655.1 uncultured Acidimicrobiia bacterium | reverse complement strand
CGATCCCCGTTGCCGCCATTTCTTTTCGCCGCACCGTACGCAGCTATAAGGCGGCATCGTCGGATGGGGCAGAAGAACCGGCGGCTGAGGATTAATCTCTATTCTGCTGGAACGCTCTTATTCAGACCCAGGCTGCCTTTGCGCTTAAGCGCCCTTGAGAGGTTCTCGCGGAGCATAAGCGCTGCTGGTGTGACAACGAGGGTCAGTGGTGTGGCGAAGGCAAGCCCGAAGACGATCGCTGTCGAAAGTTGACGCCACCACTGGGTCGAGGGCGCGCCGAACTGAAGTGTCCGCTCGACAAAATCGATATTGAGGCCGACGACCATGGGCATGAGCCCCAGGATCGTCGTAACCGAGGTGAGCAGGACCGGACGCAGACGCTGGGCGCCTGTCTTCATGATCGCCTCGCGAACGGAGCCAGCATCGCTAACGAGGCGGTCAAAAGTATCGATCAGCACGATGTTGTTGTTGACCACAATACCTGCCAGCGCGATCACGCCAATCCCAGACATGACGATGCCAAAGGGTTGGTCGGTGACCAGAAGTCCGATCATCACGCCGGTCGTCGACATGATCACGGCAGATAGGATCAAGAAGGCGCTATAGAAACTATTGAACTGTGTCACCAAAATGATCGCCATCAAGAATATGGCGACACCGAATGCTTTTACCAGAAAGGCCTGAGCTTCTTTTTGCTCTTCATCCTCACCCTTGAAAGTAACCTGCACACGCGGGTCGATGGTTTTTTCGCCGAGCCACGCCTTTAGTTCGCGCACCTTGGTATCGGAGAGCAAGCCATCGGCGACTTCTGCTTTCACTGTCATGACACGGCTGCCATCGACGCGGCGCAATTGATCGACTTTGGCCTTTGGCTCAAGGGTCACGAAGTTTGAAATTGGAATAAGACCCGCTGCGGTCTGCGCCCTGATGCGGTTCAGCTGCTCGATCGTGCGATATTCGCGCGGCAAGCGGACCACGATATCGATTTCTTCATCACTGACATCGGGGCGGTATTCGCCGAGCTTCATGCCATTGGTGATCATGCGAACGTAGCTGCCGATAAGGCTGATATCCGCGTCAAACTTTGCTGCCTGGGCGCGATCGACGCGAATTTCCCACTCAATTCCTGGAATAGGGCGGCCATCCTCGATGTCCACGAAGCCCCCAAGTTCAGCCATTCCATCGGTGACGATGCGTGTGACCGGTTCGATGAGGCTCGGGTCATCGGAGGCGATTTGAACCTGTACGGGCTTGCCGACCGGTGGGCCTGCCTTTTCCTTTCGTGGCTCAAGAATTACCCCTGCAAGCGGTTCGACCCGGGCGCGGATTTCACGCAGAATTTCATCGGCGGGACGCCTTTGGAACCAATCGGTAAATTCGATCTGGATAGTGCCGATAAGGTCAAGCGGTTCGTCGTCCCGGCTCCGGCCAGAGGAGATGACTGTCCGTCCATAGATCGAGTGGAATTCACCGTATTCGCGCTGATGCTCTAAGATTTCCGCCTCGACTTCGCGCATGAGAGTGTCGCGCTCATCAATCGAAAGATTACCGCGGCCATGAACCTGAAGAGCTACATTGTTAGGTTCGACATTTGGGAAGAACTCGATGCCGCGACCCCATTGCGAATAGCTCGAAATAGCCGCGACAAGCAGTGAGCCAGCCATAATTACAACGATGCCAGGATGCTTGAGGGCGGCGCGTAGCACAGCCAGGTAGCCGCGCGTAAAGGGTCCCACCTCATCAAAGCTTGAAGGACTTCCAGCAGCTAGTGCCCGCATGGCCTCGGGCCGTGCGGCAACAGCCGATTTGCCGATCAGGGAGCCAAGCGCTGGCAAAAATATCAAGGCCATGAGAAGCGATGCGCTCAAGGTGGCGAGAAGGGTGATTGGCAGGAACTTCATGAACTCACCAACAGTCCCCGGCCAGAAAAGCAGGGGCAGGAAGGCGGCCAATGTCGTTGCTGTGGCAGCGATAATGGGCCAGGCCATACGCTTGGCAGCCAGTGAATAGGCGCTTTTGCGGTCTTCACCCTCGATCATCTTGCGGTCTGCGTATTCCGTTACAACAATCGCACCATCGACCAACATGCCAACCGCAAGGATCAAGCTGAAAAGAACCACGATATTGACGGTGAGGCCCGCTGCCGCAATCACCAAGATGCCGGTAAGGAACGAGCCTGGAATGGCAATTCCCACCAAACCGGCCGAACGAAGCCCCAGAGCCGCGACAACGACGATCATCACCAATAGAATTGCGCTGAGGACGTTGTTTTGCAGATCCTGCAACATGGTGCGGACTTGGGTCGATTTATCCTGTCCGTAGGAGACAATGACGCTTTCAGGCCAAGCCTCGCGCTCTCGCTCGACCAGCGCCCGCACACTCTCGATCGTCTCGATAATGTTTTCGCCAGTGCGCTTTGAAATTTCCAGTGCGACGGCGGGTTGGCCGTTTATGCGCGCGTAACTTTCCGAATCTTTGAAGGTTTTACGGATAAGGCCGATATCGCGAAAGCTAACTGCCGTATCGCCTTGAACCTTAACCGGCATATCGAGGATATCGTCGACTGTCTCGAAAAGGCCAGGCAGCTTGACGCCAAAGCGCCCCTGTCCGGTATCGAGCGCGCCGGCTGCCACCACGAGGTTGGAGCGTGAAACAGCCTCCACAATATCTCGCGCATTCAGGTTATAGCTTTCGAGAACCAGGGGATCGATAATGAGTTCGACAAGCTCATCCCGGTCGCCGGAAATTTCCGCTTTGAGAACCGAAGAAATGCTTTCGATCTTGTCTTGGAGCTTCCCGGCAAGGTCTAGCAACGCGCGTTCCGGAACAGCGCCGGAAAGGGTGACGACCAGAATTGGGAAGAGAGAGAGGTTTACTTCCTGTACGGTCGGTTCTTCTGCGTCCGCAGGAAGTTCCGCCTTCGCAACATCAACCTTATCGCGAACATCGCTTAGGGCTATATCGGCATTAAAACCAGCATCGAATTCCAGCACGATATTCGCACCGCCCTGAAAGGCCGTTGCGCGATATTCCTTCATTCCCTCTATCGCCTTGAGCTCTTTTTCCATCGGTTTGATCAAAAGGCGCTCGGCGTCCTCAGGCGAAATGCCCTCATGGACGAGATTGACGTAGATCTGGGGGATATTGATGTCGGGCTCGGCCTCTTTGGGAACGGTGACATAAGCGACGCTGCCCGCAATCAAGATGAGCACTAGGGTCGAAATTACGGTGCGTGTATGGCTGACAGCCGCATCGATGATAGAGTTCAAGACGCGCCTCCCAGCATAAGCGTCTCAAGTGTCTGGTCATCTACGGCTTTGACCTTTTGGCCCTCGCTCACGAATTCCTGGCCAACGGTAATGAGTAAAAGACTGCTTGGCAGGCCCGCTAGCCATACGCCCTCGGGGTCACTATCAATGACGGTGGCTGCGTGAAAGGCGACATCTCCAGTCTCCGAGATCGCTTTCACGCCGATTTCACCGTTATCGGCGAGCGTCAGCACTGCAGGAGAAAGGTGATATGCAGGGACTTCATGCAGGGGAATGCGCAACTCAGCCGTCAAACCATCTGGGATTCGACCTTCATCGTTATCAACTTCAAGTTCCACACGGAACGTCCGGGTGGCCGGGTCCGCAACAGAGGAGACGAAGCGCACTTTGCCCTCAATCATGGTTCCATCGACAAGGCGCGCAGTTGCTCTTTTGCCGATCATGACCTTGTCGTGATAACGCTCGCTAATCTGGGCGACGACGAGAATCGGGTTCAAGTCTACCAGAAGCGCAATCTCATCGCCTGGCTCCACGAAATCGCCGATTTCGACTGTTCGATCATCGATCGCACCTGCGAAGGGCGCGCGCAGAGTGGTTTTGTCCAATTCGTCCTCGGCGAGCTTTACGATGGCTTCGGCTGCTTCCAACGATGCGTGGGCTGCAACCAATTTGGTTTCGGCCTTAAAGCCTTTTTTGCTGAGCTTAACGGCTGCTTTATATTCTACATCGCGCAACTCGCGCAGCGCCCTAGCTTCCACCAAGCGCGCATGCCTGTCATCGGGGCTTATTTTGGCGATGACTGTGCCCTTTGTGACCTTTTCGCCTTCCTCAACGAAGAGTTCAATGATGCGCCCCTTGGTTTCCGCTTTCAGAGCTACTTTGCGCACTGCCTCCGTGCGCCCGCGTAAAATTGCTGATACCACGCGTCGCTCCGCAATGACCGCGCGCACGCGCACTGACGGCATCTTTTCAACAGCCGCCAAGTCGACTGGTGGCTTCGTTGCCTTGGGCACACCGTTACCTTCGGCAAATTGACCGGAGAGAACCCATCCCACGGCAATTATGGCGAGGAGGCCTGCGAATATGTAAGAGCTTTTCATTGCTATCTTCAGTCCTTCTCGCAGGTCCCTATTCAGCTATCATTTTGTTGGGCTGTGATACTTCGTCCAAGATCTCATCGCCATGCTTTTCTAAATAGGCGAGTGCCGCGCTATAAATCGCCTCTCCAAAACCGCGCGCAAATTTTGGCCCAGCAGGGTGGCGGTCTCGCGATTTTTTGCATTCGGCCATGCGAGCCAGTGTTTGGCGGTACCACTCTTTGCGGAATTCTAAGCGCTGTTCTAGATCCAGTGGATCAAGCTCAAGGCCGGGGTGATCGAACCAAAGGAGGTGCTGTGAATATGAGCCATCGGCCTTCTTGATCTCATAGCCACTTACGTCTCCCAGGCTCTTACAAAAAGAGGTTGGGTTTTAAATAGGAATGCTCTCTATAAAGGTCCAGTTTATATCGAATCAATATAGGTCTGCATTTTAAATTTTAATCAAATTTTAGATAAAGTATCAATAAAAACAACGTATTATACATTTTTTCTTTATGAAATCCGTGGCAAGGTACCGCGTTCCAATTTAGGCCGTTTAGGCCTCAATGAGTTCAGGTATGACGAAAATCATCGATACAGCACTTTCGGCCCTTCGAACGGAAGCCAAGCGCATTGAGGTTTCCGCTGGAAACATTGCTAATCTGCGCAGTCCGGGCGTTAGAGAAGGAACGAGCACGCCCGGTGGCTTCCAGCCTAAATTCGTAGTGCAGTCCACGCGGCCCGGTGGTGGGATCACATCCCGCGTTGTCCCGCGTGATCCCGCATCCCTGTTGGTCTATTCGCCAAGCAGTAGTGAGGCCGATGCCGATGGCCTTGTTGCTATCCCGAACATCAATCTCGAAGAAGAGTTTATCACGCAGATTATGGCGCGCCGCGCCTATGAGGCGAGTGCAAAGCTCATCAAGTCCGAGGAAGAGCGCCTGCGTTTCTTAGGTGATCTTTTAGCTTAGCGGCGGTAGGTCAGTTCGCTCACATCGCGCCGGCTTTCCCAGCGGTGGCGTTCCAATTCCGGATCCAAGTGCTCTTCTGCCGGATAGCCCAGGCAGAGGTAGGCGATGAGCCGCCACTTCTCGGAGACCTCGAGAATTTCCGCAATGGCGCCGGGCTCAAGAATGGAAACCCAACCAACGCCGATACCATGGCAGCGTGCGGCCAGCCACAGGTTCTGGACGGCTGCGACGACAGAATAGTGCAGGGTTTCCGGCATGGTCTTGCGACCAAGACCCTGGCCCTGAAGCGTTTTTTCGTCGCAGAAAATAGCCAGATGAAGGGGCGCTTCCTTAAGACCTTCCAACTTTAAGTGAGCATAGTGTTTAGCTTGCTCGCCGTCGTAATCCTCGAGGGCCTCGCGATTGCAGTGGGCGAAATTCTGACTAACGGCCTCGCGCCTCTCCGCACTCTCCACGACGACAAACCGCCAAGGTTGGCTGAGACCGACGGAGGGAGCCATATTGGCTGATGCGAGCAAACGTTCCAAAAGGGCTTCTGGAAGTGTTTCTTTCTGAAAGCGCCGAACGTCGCGCCGCCATCTAAAAAGTTTGTCCAGTCTATCTTGGAACGCCGCATCGAAGGATGGGACTTCCTCATCCACCACTTGGAGGCTCTCAGGTTTGCTCATCTTTGCGTGGCATCCATATGTGAACAGCTCTTTTAAAAGAAACAGAGGGAATGAGCCCCGG
>CAXMNO010000409.1:0-8234 GCA_964194655.1 uncultured Acidimicrobiia bacterium | reverse complement strand
GCCCTTCAATCCTTTGTTCCTTTATGGGGGCGTCGGGCTTGGCAAAACCCATCTAATGCACTCGATTGCCTGGCACATAAAAACAAGGCAGCCGAAGAAGCGCGTTATATACCTTTCGGCTGAGAAGTTCATGTTCCAGTTCGTCCGGGCTCTTCGCATCAAGGACACAGTTGCTTTTAAGGAGCTGTTTCGTTCCGTTGACGTGCTTATGATCGACGATGTTCAGTTCATTGGCGGCCGGGAGGCGACCCAAGAGGAGTTCTTCCATACCTTCAATGCGCTAGTGGATCAGAACCGACAGGTCATTGTCTCCGCCGATAAAAGCCCCAGTGATCTTGAAGGGGTTGAGGAGCGTATGCGTTCGCGCCTCGGCTGGGGATTGGTGGCCGACATTCACCCCACCACACACGAGCTGCGCCTCGGCATCCTTCAGTCAAAAGCGGAACAGTTCGACGAGGATATCCCGGGCAAGGTTCTGGAGTTCCTGGCCCACAAGATCACCTCCAACGTTCGCGAGCTTGAAGGTGCGCTGAACCGCATCATGGCCCATGCAACACTTGTTGGCCGTCCCATTACTTTGGAGACGACGCAAGAGGTCTTGCACGACCTTCTGCGGGCCAACGACCGACGTGTCACCATTGAAGAGATTCAAAAGCGTGTGGCCGAACACTTCAATGTCCGCTTGACGGATATGCACTCCGCAAGACGCGCGCGCGCCGTTGCGCGACCAAGGCAGGTGGCGATGTACCTTGCCAAGCAGTTGACGACCCGCTCGTTGCCGGAGATCGGCCGGAAATTCGGTGGCCGTGATCATACGACCGTTATGCATGCCGTAAAAAAGGTGGAAGAGCTCAAAACCATCGACGCGGGCTTTGAGGAAGATGTCGAAATGCTTCGTCGCATGCTGGAGGCATAGGGGCGCCCTACAGCGCTGTTGGTCGCGCGAAAAATCCGGGCTCTGGAAGGTTGAGTGCTTGGCATTGGGCCGTTGGAGCCGGTGCTTCCTTAAACGCCCTTTTGCGCCCATTAAAACCGCTTTCTTGCTGGGCATTTGCGCTGCAGGTGCTATACTGATTCTCCGTGTCGCCGGGAGTTTGCCCGACTGCTCTTCCAACAACCAGCGATACGGCCTCGCCGAGACGCTCCGGATTGCCGTTGGCGGTAATCTGGAAGTGAGTTTCGGCGTATTTTAGCTCGGGAGGATGGGGGAATATCACCAAGCCTTTCGGTGAGCGGAGGAGCAAATAGGAAGGGGCCAGTGCCAAAGCCCAGTGGCAAAGCATGGGACCTCTATTGGAACGCCAACTGAGTTGACCGCCTGGAATGAGCATTCTTCTTAGGGGGAATGTGAGTTTGGAAGCGGCAACGAACATGATTGCGATGTAAAACGATATGCAGCTGACTATCGAGCGCGCGGACCTTTTAAAATCTTTGACCCACGTACAAAGCGTTGTGGAACGAAGGAATACGATCCCAATCCTGTCCAACGTAATGTTGGAGGCTGCCGACGGTAAGCTTGCGTTCACCGCGACGGATATGGATCTTTCGATCGTTGAGGAAGTTCCCGTTCAGCTAACCCAGCCTGGCGCCATCACGGTTCCAGCGCACACCTTCCACGATATTGTGCGAAAGCTGCCTGATGGCGCTGATGTGGAACTCTCGATGGCCGAGGGTGGGGCGCAAATGTTATTGCGCTCGGGCCGTTCAAGCTTTTCTCTCGCCTCTCTGCCTAAAGAAGATTTTCCAGATTCCGGCGACGATGAACTCCCAAAGAGATTTTTGTTACCGAGTAGCGAACTTAAGAACTTAATTGACCGCACACGCTTCGCAATTTCGACTGAAGAGACGCGCTATTATCTGAACGGCATCTATCTGCACGCTGCCGAATCGGGTGAACACAAAGTGCTCCGTGCGGTCGCGACGGACGGACACCGGCTGGCCCGATTCGAAATGCCATTGCCGCCGAGTGCCTCCGAGATCCCTGGCGTCATTATTCCCCGCAAGACCGTTGGTGAGCTGCGGAAGCTGATTGAGGACGTGGACGGCGAGGTCGAGGTGGCGCTTTCCGAGACCAAGATACGTTTTGCCTTTGGGGCAACAGTGCTGACATCAAAACTGATCGATGGAACTTTTCCTGATTATCAGCGTGTCATTCCAAGTGGAAACGACAAAATTGTGAAGATTAATTGCCGCGAATTCGCTAATGCCGTTGACCGTGTTTCCACTATTTCCTCTGAGAAAAGCCGGGCTGTTAAGTTGAGCATCAATGACGGCTCACTGGTCTTGAGCGCGTCTTCGCCGGAAAATGGCAGTGCAGAGGAGTCGATTGAAATCGAGTATGGTGGCTCAGAAATTGAGATTGGCTTCAATTCTCGCTATCTCCTCGACATCGCACAGCAAATCGGCGGTGAAAAGGCAGAGCTCTCGCTTCGTGATTCGGCGTCTCCGACGGTGATGCGCGAGGAGTCGGATGACCAGGCGCTCTACGTTTTGATGCCCATGCGAGTTTAATGGATCATTTGGAACGACCAACAAACGATATGAACCGCCGCGGCATGGGAAAACCATGAACCACGTGCGGAGCAAGCCCTCTATCCAGATTAAGCGGCTGAGTGTTACGCGCTTTCGCTCTTACCGCGAGTTGGAGCTGGAGCTGGATGCAAGCCTTGTGGTTTTGACCGGCGCCAACGGAGCAGGGAAGACGAACTTGCTTGAGGCCATATCGATGATGGCACCAGGCCGGGGTTTGCGCTCGGCGCGACTTTCAGAAATGACGCATCGTGCGGGACCCGCAACTCGCGAAAGCTACGACGCCGCAGGCTGGGCAGTTGCGCTGGACTTAGAGACGCCCGAAGGACCCCGGCAACTGGGAACCGGCCTTGACCGGCAAGCTGGAAATGGCGCTTCTGCGACGCGCGAGCGACGGTTGGTCAAGGTCGATGGCCAGCTTCAGCGCGGACAAGCACCACTCAGTCGTGTTCTGCGCCTTATCTGGCTAACGCCGCAGATGGACGGTCTCTTCCTAGAATCTGCAAGCGAACGCCGTCGGTTTCTTGACCGATTGGTGGTGGCCTATGATCCGGAACATAGCGGACGCGTCCATGCTTACGACTATGCGACGCGTGAGCGTCAGCGCCTCTTTAGGGAAGGGATTGACGATCCGGCTTGGCTCTCCTCCCTAGAAGACGCGATGGCACGTCACGGTGTCGCCCTTGCCGTTGCGCGCCGGGTCTTGGTTGGCCGATTAGCCCAGGCGGCGGCGTCCGGGGCTGGACCATTTCCATCGGCCGGGCTCGAAATTTCCTGTGCTATCGATGCCTGGCTTAATGAGGGGCCGGCACTGGCAGCCGAGGACCGGCTGAAGAGTAGCCTCGCTGCGCGCCGGGCCGAGGACCGCGAGAGCGGCACAACGGGTCTTGGTCCGCATCGTGCCGATCTAGAGGTAACGCATCGCGGCAAAGGTATGCCGGCGCGCCTCTGTTCGACGGGGGAGCAAAAGGCGCTTCTTACCTCCATTATTTTGGCCCATACCCGGCTATTGACGTTGGAGCAAGGCGTGCCGCCGATTTTGCTGTTGGATGAGGTCGTGGCTCACCTGGACGCTGAAAGACGCAGTGCGCTTTTCACTGAGATCCAAGCGCTTGGCGTGCAGGCCTGGATGACCGGTACGGATCGTGCGGTCTTCGAAGAATTGGGTGGGGAAGCCAGCTTCTTTGCCCTGAAAGACAGCCAGTTTATGACCCTCCCCCGGGAGTCGGTCGGTAATGCGGTTTAAAGGACGCGATTATGAGTGACAATAAGGATCAAGTCTCCGGCAATGGCGCGGTGGAAGGGGCGGAAGATTACGGCGCTGATTCCATTAAGGTGCTCCGCGGCCTGGAGGCTGTGCGCAAGCGTCCTGGCATGTACATCGGCGACACCGATGATGGTTCTGGCCTGCATCACATGGTCTACGAGGTTGTCGACAACTCCATTGACGAGACGCTTGCGGGTTATTGTGATGGCTTGACGGTTACCTTGAACGGCGATGGTTCGATTACGGTCCGTGACAATGGCCGTGGCATTCCAGTCGGAATCCATGAAGAAGAGGGCGTTTCCGCAGCCGAGGTCATCATGACCCACCTTCATGCGGGCGGAAAGTTCGACCAGAACTCCTACAAGGTTTCCGGCGGTCTTCATGGTGTCGGCGTTTCGGTCGTGAATGCGCTGTCGGAGTGGTTGATTCTTCGAATTTCGCGCAACGGTAAGGTTTATCAGATGCGTTTCCTCGAAGGCGAGGCGGAATCTCCGCTCGCAGTCGTGGGAGATGCGGAAGGTGAAACGGGAACGGAAATCACGTTTCTGCCGTCGAAAAAAATCTTCACCAACACCGATTATGACGCAGCCACCGTAGAGCACCGCTTGCGGGAATTGGCGTTCCTCAACTCCGGGGTAAAAATTGAGCTGATCGATGATCGCTCCGCTGAGAGCCGTGTTGTGGAATTGCACTACGAAGGTGGGCTGGAGGCTTATGTCGCCTACCTCGATCGCACGAAGCAGGCGCTTTTTGAGCCCGCAGTCGTGATGAAGGTCGAGCGCGACGGCATAACTATTGAGGCAGCTCTTCAGTGGACCGACAGCTATCATGAGACTGTCTTATGCTTTACCAACAACATACCTCAACGTGATGGTGGGACGCATCTAGCCGGCTTCCGCGCCGCCTTGACCCGCCAAGTGAATGCCTATGCCGTAAGCTCGGGCCTCACAAAGAAGGAAAAGGTGGCCTTGACCGGCGACGATAGCCGGGAAGGCTTGACTTGCGTCCTCTCCATTAAGGTGCCGGATCCCAAATTCTCCAGCCAGACCAAAGATAAGCTCGTTTCTTCCGAAGTGCGTCCGGTCGTCGAAGGCGTCATCAACGATCGCCTCGGCCAGTTCTTCGAAGAACATCCAGCGATAGCACGGAAAATCGTTGGCAAAGTTGTTGAAGCCGCCTCCGCGCGCGAGGCAGCACGTAAAGCACGCGAGCTAACGCGCCGGAAGGGGGCGCTTGATATTGCGTCCCTACCTGGAAAGCTGGCTGATTGCCAGGAACGTGATCCGGCAAAATCGGAAATCTTTATAGTCGAGGGCGATTCTGCAGGAGGTTCTGCCAAGCAAGGCCGCGACCGGCGGACCCAGGCTATTCTGCCACTGCGCGGCAAAATCTTGAATGTCGAGCGGGCGCGATTCGACAAAATGCTATCCTCGCAGGAAATCGGGACGCTGATTACCGCCCTTGGTACGGGCATTGGCAGGGATGAGTTTAATATCGAAAAACTCAGATATCATAAAATCATCATCATGACCGACGCCGACGTGGACGGCAGCCACATACGTACGCTCCTTTTGACCTTCTTTTACCGTCAGATGCCGGAGATAATTGAACGCGGCAATCTCTATATCGCCCAGCCGCCGCTCTATCGGGCAAAGCGTGGGGATTCGCTGCAATACTTGAAAGATGACCGGGAGATGGAGGCCTATCTCATCACCAGCGGCTTGCGCGATGCGGTCTTGACGTTGAGCGAAGGTGGGCAGGTTGCGGGCGAGCACCTGCGCGAGTTGGTCGAGCATGCCGTACGCGCACGCCACCTGCTGGAGCCTCTTGCCCGTAAGGTCGGCGATGCGACGATCGTTGAACAAGCGGCAATTGCGGGTGTATTGAATCCGGATCTTATTTCCGATCTCGCACGTGCCGAAGAAGCGGCAAGCTATATCGCGACCCGCCTGGACGCGCTCGTCCCCGAGCATGAGCGCGGTTGGCAGGGGAGTGCGGCGCACGATGGCGGGCTTCTATTCGAACGGACCTTGAGGGGCGTAACAGCGCGCCGCGTTTTAGACGGGCCGTTGATTCGCTCTAGCGAAGCCCGGGGATTGGATGCCATGGCAGCAGAGCTCCAGGAGACCTATCTGCAACCGGCAACCCTGAGCGCCAAGGATAAAACCTTCCGAATCGCAGGTCCCTGCGGGCTGGCAGAAGCAGTTTTCGAGCTTGGTCGCAAAGGCGTGTCGGTACAGCGCTATAAGGGGTTGGGCGAAATGAATCCCGATCAATTGTGGGAGACGACGCTCGATGTCGATGCGCGGATCTTGCTGCAGGTGAAGGTGGCGCATAGCGATGAGGCCGAAGATATCTTCTCGACGCTTATGGGCGATGTGGTTGAGCCGCGCCGCGACTTTATCCAGTCGCATGCGCTTGAAGTCGCGAACCTCGATGTTTAGGAAAGCGAAAATAGGATAATCGCAAACGTCTTTTGAGTTTCGAACGTTAAGCGACCACAAGTGCGCCTCCTTTTCGCCATAAGGCGCATCTAAGTCTCAGCCTGTTGGAGCAACGTAGGTGTGATCACACAAGATCTATGGTATAGCTCCTTTATCTTACATAGATATGCGAAATGACCCGAACGAAGAAGACTGCTTCGAAGTCGCGCGCGAAAGCGGCACCCGGTAAAGGAAAGAGTGTTGCTAAGAAAGGCACCTCGCGCGGCGGCATTACAGCCCGCCTGATTTTGCGCAAGGCAATCACCTGGTCCATCGTGCTTTTCATTTGGGGCGCTTTGGTAACAGGCGGTGTTGTTGCTTATTACGCCTATGACTTGCCCGATATCGACCAGGTCGCAGGCATTTCACGCGCGCCAAGCATCAGACTTCTTGCAAGCGATGGAACGGAAATCACAACCTATGGCGGACGCTATGGGGAGGCGGTGACGCTTGGGTCCCTGCCAGTGGACTTGCCCCATGCTGTGATCGCTATCGAGGACCGCCGCTTTTACGACCATCCAGGGATCGATGCTCGCGGCATCTTGCGGGCCTTGTTCCGTAATGTTCGTGAAGGCCGCATTGTTCAGGGCGGATCGACAATCACCCAGCAGCTGGCAAAGAACCTCTTCTTAACACCGGAGCGTAACCTCAAGCGCAAGATCCAAGAAGTCTTATTGGCACTTTGGCTGGAGCAGCGCTTTACCAAGGATCAAATTCTTACAATTTATTTGAACCGGGTTTATTTGGGCGCGGGCGCTTACGGTGTCGATGCCGCGGCTAGGCGTTATTTCGGCAAAACAGCACAGGATCTATCGTTATACGAATCGGCGCTTTTAGCGGGCCTTTTGAAGGCGCCTTCCGCCATTAATCCCTTGCATGACCCGAGCAGGGCAGAGAGCCGGACAGCCCAAGTCCTGGAGGCCATGCAAAGGGTCGGCTTTATCGATGAGGCACGCAAAAAGGCAGCGCTCGCCGCTAAAACACGCTCGCGCCCAGTTTTACAAGGAGGTGCGCCTTACTATGCAGATTGGATTATGGCGCAACTTCGCGGCTACATGGGCGAAGTCAACAGGGACCTGGTCGTTAGAACCACGCTCGACGTGAAACTTCAAGGTATTGTCGAGGAAGAGCTGACCTTGGTGCTAGAGGGGGATGCAGCTGCACTAGACGCAAGCCAGGCCGCGATGGTGATCCTCGGTGACGAAGGTGCGGTTCGGGCCATGTTTGGTGGTCGCGATTACCGGGAAAGCCAGTTCAACCGCGCCACACAAGCGCTCCGCCAACCAGGTTCCGCCTTCAAGCCGATCGTTTACTTATCGGCACTTGAGGCTGGTCTGGTCTCGCCCGATTCGAAAGTTGTTGACGAGCCCGTCGATTTATCCGGTTGGGCGCCGAAGAATTTTGGCGAACGCTACTATGGCGAAGTGACGTTACGGGAATCTTTGGCCAAGTCGATGAATTCGGTCTCCGTACGCTTGGTCAACCAGGTAGGCGTGCGGCGTGTGATCGAGACGGCAGAGCGTCTGGGTGTGACAGCCGATCTTGTACAAAATGGCTCATTGGCCTTAGGGACGAGCGAAGTCACGCTTCTGGAGTTGACCGGTGCCTACTCTGCCTTTGCAGGTGGCGGTCGCGGTGTGTGGCCTTACGGAATCGAGGAGGTTGCCTCTTCAACGGGTGAAATATTTTATAGTCGCTTGCCGGGAAGTGGACCAGGTCAGGTCATGTTGCGTGAACATGCGGGCCAGATGGTCGATATGATGCGCGCAGTCGTTGCCTGGGGAAGCGGCAAGCGCGCAGCGCTCACCCACCCCACCGCAGGCAAAACGGGGACCAGCCAGGATTTCCGTGATGCTTGGTTTGTTGGATTTTCCGGCGGCCTGACCGGCGGGGTCTGGTTTGGGAACGACGATAATAGTGTCATGAAGGGCGTGACCGGTGGGTCCCTTCCAGCC
>CAXMNO010000408.1:0-3574 GCA_964194655.1 uncultured Acidimicrobiia bacterium | reverse complement strand
ATAACCTGCCAACCAGTGTCGGCGCGAGCATGAGCGATTCGAAAATTCCCGACGCCCAAGCTGGCTATGAGAAAGGCATTACCCTTGCACTCGCCGCCCTTGCTGGCTGCAACCGCGTTTGCGAGGCAGCGGGCATGCTCGGAAGCCTTCTCGGCTGCTCCTTCGAATCACTGGTTATCGACAATGACATCATCGGCATGGCCTTGCGGGCCGTGCGCGGTATTGAAGTCGATGACACGACGCTTGCGGTCGAAGTCATCAAGGAAACAGCTCTCGATCCTGGCCATTATCTGGGTCATCCCCAAACCCTTGCCATGATGGAGAGCGAATACGTCTATCCCGAACTCAGCGACCGCGACCCACCGGGCGCGTGGGAGGAAACCGGCTCGCAAGATGCCTTACAGCGAGCACAGGTTCGTGCTCGGGAAATCCTTTCAAGCCACTATCCCAACTATATCGCGCATGTGGATGCGGACATCCGCGAGCGTTTTAATATCAAACTGGCGATTGAGGATATGGCAGCAACGTCCGGGCGCTGGTAGGCTTGCTCCGAAGTTTCGGCTTAAAGAGGGAGGGGGTCCATTATGACGCGTGATCCGCGCCACGATATCTTGTTTGAGCCGGTCCAAATCGGACCGGTAACGGCCAAAAACCGCTTTTACCAGGTTCCACACTGCAACGGTATGGGCTACCGCTTTCCGCAGATGCTCGCATCCATGCGCGGTATCAAAGCCGAGGGCGGCTGGGCGGTCGTCTCGACAGAGGAAGTTGAGATCCATCCTTCCAGCGACGTATCGCCCTATGCCGAAGGGAGACTGTGGAGCGACGATGACATTCCAGGTCTCGCACGCATGACTGATGCGGTGCACGCACATGGATCGCTCGCTGCGATCGAGATCATGCACAACGGGCATCACGCGCCAAACCGCTTTAGCCGCGAGGTACCTATAGGCGTCGGCGCGACCCCGGTAGATACGTACGATCCGTTGCAGGCCCGCGCCATGGATAAAGCGGACATCAAAGCTTTTCGCCGCTGGCACCGCGATGCGGCCCTTCGCGCGCTGAAGGCAGGGTTCGATATCGTCTATGTCTATGCAGGTCACGATCTTGCCCTTCCCATGCACTTCCTTTCCCGCATCCACAACCATCGCAGCGATGAATATGGCGGCAGCCTTGAAAACCGGGTGCGCTTACTGCGTGAGTTGATCGAGGAAACCAAGGAGGCCGTCGGCGATAGCTGCGGCATCGCTGTGCGTCTGGCTGTTGATGAGCTAAAAGGCGCCACTGGCATTGAATGGCAAAGCGAAGGGCGCGATGTGGTGGAGATGTTGGCCGAGCTTCCCGATCTTTGGGACGTCAACGTTTCGGACTGGTCGAACGATTCTCAAACCTCCCGCTTTTCAGAAGAAGGCTTTCAGGAAGACTATATCGCCTTCGTAAAGCAGGTAACGACAAAGCCTGTGGTGGGGGTCGGCCGCTTCACCTCCCCCGACACGATGGCCAGGCAAATCAAAAGCGGTGTCCTTGACTTTATCGGCGCAGCCCGCCCATCCATCGCCGATCCCTTCCTGCCAAAGAAAATCGAGGAGGGGCGACTTGAGGAAATACGCGAGTGCATCGGCTGCAATATCTGTGTCACCGGCGATTCGACTGGTGCGCCTATCCGCTGCACCCAAAACCCGACGATGGGGGAGGAATGGCGCAAAGGCTGGCATCCCGAGCAAATTGCGCCACGCGGATCGAACGCCCAGGTGTTGGTGGTCGGTGGCGGCCCGACGGGCCTCGAATGCGCAAGGGCATTAGGAAAACGCGGCTACAACGTCCTTCTTGCCGATGCCCGAAAGGAACTTGGCGGCCGCGTGACTTTGGAATCGAGGCTTCCCGGCCTTTCGGCTTGGGCAAGGGTACGCGACTATCGCTTGCAGCAGTTGCAAGATCTGCCCAACGTCGAGACCTTCTTGGATAGCACGCTTGAGGTGGAGCATGTCCTGGAACTGGGCGCGCCTCACGTCGTCATCGCAACAGGCTGTCACTGGCGCCGCGACGGCGTGGGCCGCACCCACAAAAGTGCGCTGCCACTTGCCGAGGGTACGGTAATTTTATCGCCTGATGACCTTTTGGCGGGACAGCGCCCGCCGGAGGGGCCAGTGGTGCTCTTCGATGACGACCACTTCTATATGGGCGGGATCCTAGCTGGCATGTTGGCCCGCGAAGGCTACCCAGTCACGCTTGTGACGCCGGCAGGTGAGGCTTCGAGCTGGACCGGCATGACGCTGGAGCAAGAGCGCATTCAGCGTGAACTTATAGAGTTGGGCGTGGAGATTGAGACCCTTAAGTATCTCGCGGGCCATGATGGGGAAGCAGCTCAAATCGGCTGCATCTACACGGATCGCATCACGGCAAAGGCTGCCAAATCGCTGGTTTTGGTGACGGCGCGCCTTCCCAACGATGACCTCTACCAAGCGCTTAAGGCGAGGCGTGAGAGTTGGGTGGATGATGGCCTTTTATCGGTCACAGCCATCGGTGATGCCGAAGCACCTGCGACCATCGCGCATGCCGTCTACGCTGGGCACCGCTATGCACGAGAGCTGGATGCACCTGCGACCACGCATCCTGTGCCTTTTAAGCGCGAAGTTGTCGGCGTTGAGGGCTGATACTTATTCGCTGGTACGCTGTTTGACGTAAGAACCAGGCGCATCCTCGATCGGGCTGAGTTCGCCGTCACCAGGTTCACGCGCAGCCACCTTTGCACCGCCATGCCTTGAAAGCCATTTACACCAATCGCTCCACCAAGAACCTTCGTGCCTTTCCGCTGCTTCGAGCCATTCTTCAGGATCCCCCGGGTGGTTTTCGTTTAGCCAATAGTAGTATTTATTGGCCGCGGGCGGGTTGACTATCCCTGCAATGTGACCTGATCCGCCAAGCACAAAGCGAACGGGGCCTTTCAGAAGCCGCGTTGCGGGATAGGAGGAATGCCAGGGGGCGATATGATCTTCCTTTGTGGCAAGGAAATAACTGGGCGTCTTCACCTTGCCGAGGTCGATCGGCACGCCATCCAAAACCAAATGCCCAGGTTTGGTTAAGCCATTTTCGAGGTAAACTTTGCGCAGGTAATAAACCAGCATCGCGGCTGGAAGCCTGGTCGAATCCGCATTCCAATAGAGCAGATCGAAAGGCATCGGCTCGCGGCCCATCAAATAGTTGCTGACAACGAAGGACCAGATCAAATCGTTCTCCCGCATCATGGAGAACATGTCCATCATGTGATGGCCTTCGAGATAACCTTTTTCTGCCGTGTGAGCCTCGATCTTTTCGATCTGTTCCTCATCGACGAAGACGGAAACTTCCCCGACGTCTTTCAGATCGACCATGGTGGCCAAGAAAGTCGCGGACTTAACGCGTTTGTCGCCCTTCGCCGCAAGGTAGGCCAAGGTTGCAGTCGTTAAGATGCCGCCAATGCAAAAACCAAGGATATTGATTTCCGCCTGCCCCGTTGCCTTTTCAATCGCCTCGATTGCGGCAAGAGGGCCTTCGAGCATGTAATCCTCGAAAGATTTGTGCGCTAAGTCCTTTT
>CAXMNO010000407.1:0-11673 GCA_964194655.1 uncultured Acidimicrobiia bacterium | reverse complement strand
TGCGCAGAGCTTGCGCACCGCGCTGCGAATTTCCCCGTGTTTCTCGCCGAAGATTGGATCCAGGTTCGACATGGTACAGCGCTACTTGCTCGCCAAGACGTAGATCCAGGGAACCGCAAGGAAGAAGGCCCCATCGCGGTCAAGTTCACTCAAGTCACGCATCCAACTCTCCACCGCGGTGGCTTCAACGCCTGCTTTCAGCCCAGCGTTTGCGAGATCCTTGCAGTAGCGCTCCGCCTCGGCATTGCTCGCAAGTTCCAGCGCGACCATGGATTCAATCCGAGCTTCAAGCCCTGAAAACCCACTGCGGGAGAGAAGGCCTGGAAGCTTGCGCCCGATCGCGCCATCGGCACTGGCCATCCATTCTTGGGCGTGCGTGGAAAAGGCCTCGATCAAACGCCGGGTAAGCGCGTCATCGCGGCTGTGGAGAATGGTGCCAGCAAAATCGTGGTGGGCGAGGAGGAATTTCCCGCCCGTGCGTAAGACGCGGTGCACCTCGTCGATGAGGGCCAAATGGCTTTCCGGTGGCAGGCATTCGAGCATATTTTGGCAGATCACACTATCGAAGCTCTGGTCATCATAGGGAAGCCCTTGGGCGGCATCGGCTTCGGTTATGCTAAGCTGACCGGAGGCAACGGCTGCTTCATTCGTAGCGCTCGCGGTTTTCAAAAAATTTGGATTGACGTCGAGCGCTACAACTTCAGATGCCCGGGCAAGCAATGCCGGCAGCGTGCGGCCATCACCGCAGCCAAGGTCGAGGATGGCATGGCCGGTCTTGACGCCGGCTATATCGACGAGCCGGGCATGGAAACGGGCGAAATCGCCATAACTTTCATTGAGGTTTTGCAGAGCCATATCCACGAATCTGTTTTAGGAAGCGGGTCATGAGTTTATCCCAGACGTGGCGGTCTTGGAAAGCAGCGCCATTTCGCCAGGCATTTCCGAAGTTTTCACAGATTTGCTGCAGCTTGTGGTAAAGAAAGACCTTCAACCGAGGTCCCAGCGCGCAAACGACAAACGGATCAACGAGCCATGCTTCGCGCAAAAATCGGACTAGTGACGATAATTGTCGTTGGATTACTGGCATTGGGCACTCAAGGCCGGGCGCAAACACCGGCTGAACGTATTCACCTGTTTCACTCTCAGATCGAGATCTTGAGCGATGGCAGCGTGCTTGTCAGTGAGAGCTTGACCATCGAGGCTCTGGGCCAAGAAATTAAGCGCGGTATTCTTCGTGACATCCCCATTATTTATCGTGATCGCTTCAACAACCGTGTGAGCGTTCATCTTGAGGTCATTTCCGTTACCCGGGATGGCCGTGAGGAAAACTACGTCCTAGAGAATGTTGGCGACAATTTGCGGATCCGTATTGGTCGCCGCGACCACTTCCTCTCCCACGGCATTCACCGTTACGCCATCACCTACCGCATGACCCGGATGGTAGGCTTCTTTACGGATTACGATGAAATCTATTGGAATGTCACCGGCAATGACTGGAGCTTACCGATCGACCGGGTGGAGGCGCGCGTGCGCCTGCCGCAAGGCGCAGCCCTCATCCAACAAGACGCATACAGCGGGCGTCGAGGCGCGCAGGGTAAGGATTTCACCTTTGGCGCCGAGGGGGCGGATTTGGTTTTCCGCTCCACACGCCCCTTTAGTCCGGGCGAAGGTCTAACGGTCGCGGTTGCGTTCCCCAAAGGTTTCGTCGAGGAACCGAGTGAGCTGGAGGTGGCGCTCACCTACGTTCAGTTTAATCAAGCCTTCGGTGTTTCCCTCATCGGTTTGGCTGGCTTAACCCTCTACTTCCTGGTGGTATGGTGGTTTATCGGGCGTGATCCTCGTGGTGGGGCGATTTTTGCGCGTTATCACCCGCCCCGTGATCTTTCGCCCGCCGCTATGCGTTTCATCGTGTGTATGGGGTTTGACAATAAGGTTTTTTCATCAGCCTTGGTGTCACTCGCCGTTAAAGGGCGGATCAAGCTGGAAGAAGAAGATAGTGATTTTACGGTTCTAAGCGACGATGAAGCCGCCGAAGGTCTTTCCATAGGCGAAAAACGCTTGGCCGGGCGTCTTCTTGGCAGAAAGCGCGAACTGGCCCTGGAAAACAAGAACCATAAAAAGATCAAGGCGGCACGAAAGGCGCTCAAAAACTTTTTGAAGGCGGAATATCAGACGGCCAACTTCACCACGAACTGGGGATGGTTCACCTTTGGGCTCGTCATCATCCTGATTACAGTGATCGGCCTTGCCTTTAGTGCGCAGGACATTGCGGCCGTCGGCTTCATGTCTTTGTGGCTGTCGATCTGGTCATTGGGATGTTACGCACTGCTGGGAAAGGTCTTTACGGCGTTTAAGGAGGCAATTGGCGGCAGTTTCGCTGGAATTATCCGCACTCTTGGCCTGGCCGTTTTCACTTTCCCCTTTATAGCGGGCGAGGTAATCGGAATCTCTATTCTCGCAGCCCAGATCGGCTACGCCGCGACAATCGGGCTTGCTTTTCAGGGTGTGCTGGCCTTGGCTTTTTATCAGTGGTTGCAAGCCCCGACACATGCGGGGCGGAAATTGATGGACGAAATCGAGGGGTTTCGCCTTTATCTAGAGGTTGCAGAACAGCCGAGGCTCGAAGCCCTGCACCCGCCTAAGGAAACGCTGGGGCTTTTCGAACGCTATCTTCCCTATGCCTTAGCCTTGGACGTGGAAAATGCATGGTGCGCACGCTTTGAAAACCAGATCGCCGCAGCCGTGTCATCTCCAGGCGAGGGAAATTATCACCCGCGATGGTACCATGGCCGCTCCTGGAGTTCTGGGCGCTCCCTAACCGATCTTGGTAAAACACTCGGCCAATCGCTGGGCGTTGCGGCCGGTGCTGCGGCCACAGCACCGGGCTCGTCTTCAGGTAGTGGCGGCGGCGGCTCTTCCGGTGGCGGCGGTGGAGGTGGCGGCGGCAGCGGATGGTAAAATAATTTCTATGTTAGCTTTTGGTTATATGGTGGGGAGTGCTAGGTTGTTAATATGTAGAATCTTTTGAGGCACAGTAACGCAAAAATAATCTAACGTACAAAAAACCAGTCAGGTGCAGTGGTGAGTGACAGGACAGGGAATAATGTCGGTTGAAGGCGAAACACACCAGGGTGCACCTGGTGATGTGAAGCAAGAGCTTCTTGAATTGCGGCTCGAAAACGCGGCACTGCGCGCAGAACTTAAGCAGCTAAATGACAAATATTTCAAGACTGCGGAGGCCGAGCTTCGGCAAACGCGCGAGGACATGCGCGCGATCCTTGATGCTGCACCAATCCTCATTTCCTTGAAAGATCGTGGTGGCCGCTATCGCTACTTGAATAAGCCGATGGCCGATTTTTTTGAAGCGAGCGTTAGCGAAGTGATCGGGATGCGTGCTTCTGATTTTCTCTCCGCTGATACCGGCGCAAGAGTTGCGTCATTCGATGCCCGAGTGCTTAAGGGCGAAACGATCCCGCTGTACGAACATAGTCAAACCATTCGCGGTCAAAATTTCGATTTCCTGGTAACGAAAGTTCCCCTGCGCAATACCGAAGGGGCGGCTGAATCCGTCGCCACGATCATGGTCAACCTCACCGATCAAAAGAAAATGGCACGGGAACTGAGGGAGAGTCAGTCGATTTTGCGGGAGGTCCTTGATGCTTCCCCGGTCGGTTTTGTCGTGAAGGATCTTGATGGCCGCTATCTCTACGTAAATAGGCATTTTTTAAAACGCCGGAATATTAGTCGCGAGGACGTTATTGGAAAGGTGGCGCACGACATTTTTCCTCCGCAGACCGCAGAACTACTCGAATCCTTTGAGCGCGAAGTCATCGAAACCAGGCGACCTGTGATTTCAAATGAAGTGCTTTTGGACTACGGATCGGTTCAGCACAACGTCTTGATGTCAAAGGTTCCAATTTTTTCGGAAACAGGCGGAGTCAAACTTATCGCGTCTTTATCCGTCGACATTACCGAGCGCAAGCGCGTCGAAGAGGAGCTGAAAAGAAGCGAGACGCGCTTTAAGTCCTTCGCAGAGGCTGCTTCAGATTGGTTCTGGGAAAAAGACGCCGAATTGCGGTTTACCTATGTCTCTCATCGCTACGAAGAGGTAACTGGCATTGCGATCAGCGAGATCCTGGGGCGGCGGCGCGAAGAATGGATGGCGAAGCGCGGTATGGAGATTGATGAGAATTGGAGGCAGCACTTAAGGACTATCGAAACGCATGAAACTTACCGCGATTTCACTTACACCATGACGTGCCCCGACGGAAAGAAGCGCGTGGTTAGAAATTCTGGGGTCGCGATTTTTGACGATGAGGGGCGCTTCAAAGGGTATCGTGGTGTCGGATCGGACATCACGGCAATCGTCGAGCAGCGAGAAGCGCGCCAAGCCGTGGAAAGGCGCTTGGCCCAGGCGCAGAAGATGGAGGCCATAGGCGAACTAACAGCCGGGATCGCTCACGATTTCAATAATCTTATTGCTGTCATTCTCGGTAACGCGGAGCTGCTTGTAGAGCGCGGTGGGCCAGGAAAAACCTTTAGCGAGGCGATTGTACGTGCGGCCGATCGTGGGGCGGAGTTGACGGGGCGGCTGCTGGCCTATTCGAGCCGCCAATATCTCGAGCCAGAAGTCATCGATGTCGGTGTGCTGGTGCGCGAATCGATGCTGCTTTTCAAGCATAACCTGGGCGATAAGATAAAGCTCGCATTGGAAGGTACCGCAGATGGCTGGTATTGCCTCGTTGACCCCGGACAACTTGAAAACGCTCTTTTAAATCTGGTTGTCAATGCGCGCGATGCTCTGGAAGGTGTAGGCCAGTTGCGGATTTCGACGGGTCGGGCAACCGTCGGTGAGGATGAGCCTTTGAGCCGTGAGGGGCTAGGTGCTGGTGAATATGTTGCACTCGCAGTCGAAGACAATGGCTCGGGGATTCCTCCCGACATTATCAGCCAAGTTTTCGAACCATTCTTCACGACTAAGGAATTTGGACAAGGCAGCGGGCTTGGACTCTCGATGGTCTATGGCTTTGTCAAGCAATCCTCCGGCCATCTCGACATCATAAGCGAGGAGGGCAAAGGGACTTGTGTGCGCCTTTTATTGCCGCGGGCGGAGGAGGGTGCACGCACGGCACCTAGCCCGACACGCGTAAGCCCCTTGGTGCAAGCGAAAGGAGAGCGGATTTTGGTCGTTGAGGAGCAGCCCGAAGTACGTGAGCTCTCGGCCAAGCTTTTGACCGGACTTGGCTATAATGTTGAAACGGTGGCCAGCGGCGAGCAGGCGTTGGAGATGCTTTCGGGCGATGGGAATTTCGACCTGCTCTTTTCGGGACTAGCCTTATCGGGCGAGAGAAACGGCGTGCAGCTGGCAGACGAGGCGACCAATCTTCGCCCCCAGATGAAAGTTCTTTTGATGTCGGGGGGTAGCGAAGACGTGCCGACATCACCTGATAGAGAAATGAACTGGCCTCTTATCCACAAGCCCTTTCATAAAGCCGAGTTAGCGGATAGGCTCAGCAGGCTTTTGGGGGCAATTTAGGAAAGTCCGCAGGTGATCCCGCGCTGTTCGGAGAACCCGCTGCGGCTGTTTGCACTGTGGTCCCCAAAGTGGATTTTGCCCCTACGTTGACCATGATCTGAAAGATTGGAGTTTTTCTCGATGTCGAGCCGCCCGAGGGTCTTGGTGACACGCCGTATTCCCCAAAATGTCGAAGCCCGGGTTGTTAAGGACTATGACGCGCGCCTAAACGCGGATGACCGGCTTTATTCGACGGAGGAGCTTTTAGCGCATGCCGAGGGCGCGGACGCGATCCTTTGTTGCCATACCGAACATTTTTCAGCCGACGTCATCGCGGATCTCCCCAAAAGCATCAAAGTTATTGCCAATATCTCCGTTGGGACCGACCACTGCGATCTTGAAGCAGCGGGAAGGCAAGGGCTCGTCGTCACGAATACGCCCGATGTCCTAAGTGATGCGACCGCCGAAATCGCGATGCTTTTGATGTTGGGGGCCGCACGGCGCGCGGGTGAAGGTGAGGCGATCATGCGCTCAGCCAATTGGAGCGACTGGAGCCTTTCCTTCATGGTTGGCACGCAAGTGACGGGCAAGCGTCTTGGCATTGTCGGCATGGGGCGTGTTGGGCGAATAATTGCGAAACGCGCGCGCGGTTTCGGTATGGAAGTGCACTATTATAACCGTCGGCGCCTGGATCCGAGCCTGGAGGAAGGTGCGACTTACCATGAATCGCTCGAAGATCTTCTTCCTCTTTGTGAATTTCTATCGATAAGCTGTCCCGCCACGCCGGAGACAAAGGGCCTGTTCGATCGCGAGCGCTTGGCGCTTTTGCCGCGCGGTGCTGTTTTGGTGAATACGGCCAGAGGCGCGGTCGTCGAAGACGATGCCTTGATAGAGGCTTTGAGTAATGGGCATTTATCTGCTGCTGGTTTAGACGTCTTTAACAACGAACCTAACGTCCACCCAGGCTATCGCGGGTTGACGAATACCTTTCTTTTACCGCATATCGGAAGTGCCACGAAAGAAACGAGGGATGCCATGGGGTACCGTGCGCTTGACAACCTCGATGCTTTTTTTGCGGGCCGCGAACCGGGGGATCGTGTCGCATAAATGGCAATTGTGGTAGATATGACGTATTAGTGTCTTGAAGTATCGGGCAAAATCTTGTCCAATCTGCTCGGTACACGAAGACCTACTTGCCGATCTGAGAAAACACGGCTTTCTTTAACTCCGTGTTGGGATATCTGCTTGCAAAAGGCAGCGTTTGGAAATTGAAGCCGCTTACTAAGGGCGCAAAGCTTTCAATTCGATCCAGGGAGACTTAGGTATGACCACAAACAAAATTTCAGCGAAGAGCGACGGAAAAGCGACCAAGGCAGTGGCTTCAAGCCGTCGTAAATTCTTAAAAGGTACTGTCACCGTCGCAGCCGGTGCTGCGGCTGCAACGATTGCCGCACCGCACGTGGCAAGGGCTGCGACTGTCTTGAAAATGCAAGCGGCCTGGGGCGGCGGTATTTTCTTGGAATTCGCGCAAGACTACGTGAGCAAGGTGAATGCCATGTCCGGCGGCGCGATGAAGGTTGATCTTCTGGGCGTCGGTGCCGTTGTGAAAACAGCGGAAATGCAGACGGCTGTCCACAAGGGCGTTTTGGACGGTGCCCACATGGTGACGGCCTATTGGTATTCGAAGAGCGCGGCGGCCTCCCTCTTTGGCACTGGCCCCTGCTGGGGATGGAATGCCAACCAGCTTCTTGGCTGGATCAAATATGGTGGCGGCCAGGAGCTTTATGATGAGCTGATGGCGGCCTTGCGCCTCGATCTCGTCGGCTTTTTCAACAGCCCGATGCCGGCTCAGCCGCTAGGCTGGTTCAAAGAGCATATTACCGACGCCAGTCAGATGGAAGGATTGAAATACCGTACGGTTGGCTTGGCCGCGAACGTGCTCCAGGAAATGGGGATGTCGGTCGTGCAGTTGCCTGGCGGTGAAATTCAGCCTGCAATGAAAAGCGGTTTGATCGATGCGGCGGAGTTCAACAATCCGACTTCGGATAAGGACTTCGGTATGCAGGACGTCTCAAAGGATTATCATCTAGCGAGCTTCCACCAAAGCCAAGAGACGTTCGAGGTAATCTTCAATAAGACGCTCTTCAATAAATTGACTGACGAGCAGAGGGCCATTCTCGAAATCGCATCCGAGGCGGCATCAGCCGATATGAGCTGGAAGTATCAGGACCGCTATTCAAACGATCTGATCTCCTTGGAGAATGATCACGGCGTCAATATCCATCGTACGCCGGATTCGATTATGGATGCGCAGTTGAAGGCATGGGATATCGTTGTTGCGCAGCTTTCTGGAGAGGATCCTTTCTTCGCGAAGGTCGTCGAATCGCAAAAAGCCTGGGCGAAGCGTGTGGTTCGCTACGAGCTTTTGAACGCGCCGAACTACAAGGGTGCTTATGAACACTACTACGGCAGCCTCTAAGGCTCCGCGGAGTTAATATACGGTCGGACATAGGGGGCGGCGCCAAGCGTCGCCCCTTAATCCGCTGGCTGGATGATCATGACGAGACTTCTCCATTTTATCGATAGCCTCTCCGCCTGGACCGGTAAGGCTTTTGCTTGGTGCATTTTAATTTTAACGCTCTCGACCTGCTACGAGGTCTTTGTGCGTTATGTGCTGAATGCTCCGACAGTTTGGGCTTTCGACATGAGTGTGCAGATGTATGGCGCACTCTTCATGATGGCGGGCGCTTATGCCTTGGCGCAGAACGCCCACGTGCGCGGCGATGTCGTTTACCGCTTGCTGCCGATAAAGGTCCAGGCCGGTATC
This sequence comes from uncultured Acidimicrobiia bacterium, assembly GCA_964194655.1. Taxonomy (GTDB): domain Bacteria; phylum Pseudomonadota; class Alphaproteobacteria; order Kiloniellales; family Kiloniellaceae; genus JAJFGK01. The sequence continues at coordinate 3,331 of CAXMNO010000407.1, read as the reverse complement.
GATCTCGTTCTTTATCTCATCTTCTTTATGCCGGGTGTCTTTGCTTTGACCTACTACGGTTATGGGTTCGCGTCCGATTCCTGGTTTTACAAGGAAGTCAGCTGGTCGAGCCCGTCGCGGATCCAAATCTACTTTTTTAAGACGCTCATACCAGTGTCAGGCATATTGCTTCTTTTACAAGGGGTTGCGGAAATCGTGCGGTGTTTACAGTGCTTAAAGCATGGGGTCTGGCCGACCCGGCTGCATGATGTGCAGGAAACGGAGTCGATCCTCATGCACGAAACGGAAGACCTTCGCGATACGGAGGCAAATCGATGACCGATCCACAAATTGCAATCATGATGCTGGGCCTGTTTATTTTTATGGTCCTGCTGGGTTTTCCGATCGCCTTCACGCTTGTCGCGATGGGCTTGGGTTTTGGCTATTACGCTTATTATGACGAACTCCGCATGGCGACGATATTCGACAATCGAATATTCGATCTCATGGTGCAGAATACCTTCTCCGTCATGTCGAATGACGTGCTTGTTGCAGTCCCGCTGTTCCTCTTTATGGGGTATATTGTGGAGCGCGCCAATATCGTCAATCGGCTCTTTTTCTCGCTGCAGCTGGCCGCGCGCCATCTCCCAGGTTCAATGGCAGTTGCTGCCCTTGCCACCTGTGCGATATTCGCCACTGCGACCGGTATCATCGGCGCTGTTGTGACGCTCATGGGGATGCTGGCCTTGCCGGCTATGCTTAAAGCAGGCTACGACAAGAGCTTCGCCTCCGGGGTGATTTGCGCAGGCGGCTGTCTTGGCATCCTGATCCCGCCTTCGATCATGTTGATCGTCTATGCGGCGATTGCTGAGCTCTCTCCGCTAAGGCTTTATGCCGCGGCAATTTTTCCCGGCTTTATCTTGGCCGGTTTGTACATGGTCTATGTCGTCTTTAGGGCTTGGATGAACCCCGCCTTGGCGCCGAAGCCAAAGGAAGAGGAAGTGCCGCCATTTATCGATATTATCGTGATGGTTCTTACCTCGGTCGTGCCTTTGGGCGTTCTGATTCTCGCCGTTTTGGGATGTATCCTCTTAGGCCTAGCGACACCGGCAGAAGCTGCAGGCGTTGGTGCCTTCGGAGGCCTTTTCCTGGCCGTTTGCTATCGATCCTTGACCTGGGAACGGCTTAAGGAATCTGTCTTCTTGACGGCGAAAACAGCCGCCATGGTTTGCTGGCTTTTCGTTGGATCTTGGACCTTCGCCTCGGTCTTCTCGTACCTGGGCGGACATTCCTTGATCGAGCATTGGATTTTGGGCTTATCGCTCGGGACTATCGGGTTTTTGATCCTCGCCCAGGCGATCATTTTCCTGCTTGGCTGGCCCTTGGAGTGGACGGAGATCTTGATCATCTTCGTGCCGATTTTCCTTCCCATGCTGGAGACCTTTGGCGTCAACCCTTACTTCTTTGCGATGTTGGTGGCGCTCAACCTGCAGACCTCGTTCTTAACGCCACCTATGGCTATGGCAGCCTATTATTTAAAAGGCGTGGCACCGCCTTCGATACAGCTTGTGGAAATCTTTCGAGGCATCATGCCCTATCTCGCCATCGTCATCTTCTCGATGGTGTTGATGTACAACTTCCCGGGCATTGCGCTGTGGTTGCCGGACTATTTCTTCGGCATGCAGCCGAATTGATCCCTTAAACGAGGTGAGCTGGAGATAGGGTATGTCGTGGAATGCGCTCGGCTTGAGCGAAGTCTTAACCGACCTTCGCGAAGGGCGGGTTTCGGCAAAGGAATTGGCCGAGACCTGTCTTCAGCGGACCGAGGAGTTTGAGCCGAGCGTGGAAGCTTGGGCTTATCTGAACCCAGAGCATGTGCTAGCGCAGGCCGCCCATTGCGATAGCGTACGCCGCAAGGGCTATACCTTAGGGCCACTCCACGGCATTCCAATCGGTGTCAAAGATATATTTGATACCGATGACATGCCTACCGAATTTGGGAGCAAGGCTCTTGCCGGGCGGCAACCTCGAAGCAATGCGACGGTCGTATCCAAGCTACGTTCTGCCGGTGCTGTCATTTTCGGGAAGACCGTGACTGCCGAGATGGCGAATAAAACGCCGGGCAAGACGCGCAATCCTCATGATCCGACGCGTACGCCCGGTGGTTCTTCCAGCGGTTCGGCGGCGGCTGTTGCCAGTTTTATGGTGCCGGGCGCAATAGGAACGCAGACCGCTGGGTCGGTCATTCGTCCCGCCTCATTTTGTGGTGTCCATGGGTTCAAGCCGACCTATGGCAGCATTTCGCGCCATGGCGTACTGCTGCAATCTCACCTGCTCGACCAAATTGGGGTTTTTGGGCGTAGCCTCGCTGACTGCGCTCTGCTTGCGCAGACGATAATGGGGTTTGACCCAGAAGACGCGGCGATGCACGTAGATTTCTCCGTGCCTGATCTTGTTGGCGTCGCCGCCTCCGAGCCGCCGGTGCCGCCACGCTTCGCCTTTATCAAAACGCCGCACTGGGGTGAGGCCGAAGGTGCAACGCAAGAGGCTATGCTGGAGCTTTGCGAGGCTTTGGGCGATCGCGTTACCGAGGTTGAACTACCTTCGTCATTCAACGGATTTCTGGAGCATTTCCGGAACCTTATGGCAGCCGACAACGCTTTTGCCTTCGAGGTGATCTGCGAGCGCAGCGGCGATGTTATTAGCCCAGCACTCCACGAAATTGTCGCCAATGGCAAAGAGATTAAGGCCGTCGACTACCTGCGCGCCATCGAGGTTCGTGATTCCTTGAACGCGTTGCTGGATGAGGCCGTGTTCGATGATTATGACGCGGTCATAACGCCATCCACGACGGGCGAGGCGCCGGTTGGCCTTGAAACGACCGGCGATCCCATTTTCTGCAGCCTGTGGAATTATCTTGGTGTGCCCAGTGTCAATTTGCCGCTTATGCAGGGTGAAGCAGGGTTGCCGTTAGGTGTTCAACTGGTTGGCGCTAGGCGCGATGACGCGCGTCTGCTGCGTGCAGCGTGCTGGTTGGAGCAACAGCTCGAATCTGAGGAACCTTGACGTAATTGTACGAGTAGGGGACGTTATAGCGCCCTTTGATGGAGAGTTCACACGATGAATCGCATTGATAATCTGATTGCCGGACTTATTGGATTGGCCCTGATTAGCGCTTTTGCCTTGGGTCTTGCTGAATCAATCGGGACCGTGCCCTTCTGGATTATCGTTGTTTTCGTTTTGTGCCTGGCCGGTGCGAATTTTATCCAGGGCTGCCTGCGCAATGGCAACGGTAACAACCGAAAATCAAAATAACCTCTTGAGCCGATTTTCCAAATTGAAGGCTCTTAGC
>CAXMNO010000406.1:0-9442 GCA_964194655.1 uncultured Acidimicrobiia bacterium | reverse complement strand
AGCTGTGGAAAAACCCAGATCCTTGCCGACATCAATATCTGAAGCTGTGCTTGGAGGGGGCGCGTCAAGCGCTGGTGCCACTTCGAAGCCGATGGAGAAAGCCTGATGCGTAAGCTTTTGATTGGCGCCGTCGCCGCGGCGGTTTTAGGTTTCGCTGCGCCCTCCGCTAACGCGGCAGGCGGGGTGGAAATCCAAGAGCAAGATTGGTCCTTCAACGGCATGCTGGGGAAATTTGACCCTGCCGCCCGTCAACGTGGATTCCAGGTCTTCAAGGAAGTCTGTTCGGCCTGTCACTCGCTGGACTACATCTCGTTCCGGAACCTCGCCGACATCGGCTATAACATCGATGAGGTGAGGGCTATTGCCGCTGAATATGAGGTGACCGATGGTCCCGATGACAGCGGCGAGATGTTCGAGCGCCCGGCAAAGCCATCAGACCGCTGGCCCGCGCCTTTCCCCAATCCGCAAGCAGCCGCTGCTGCGAACGGCGGGGCGGCGCCACCCGATTTGACCTTGATGGCCAAGGCCCGCAAGCACGGACCGGATTACCTCTACGCCCTTTTGACAGGCTATGAGGATCCGCCTGCGGACTTCGATCTGCTGGAAGGCTCGAACTACAACAAATATTTCCCCGGTAATCAGATTGCCATGGCTCCCCCTCTTTTCGAGGATGCAGTGGAATATGCCGATGGGACGCCCGCAACGACGGAACAGATGGCAAGCGACGTCGTTCAGTTTCTGGCTTGGACGGCCGAGCCGGAGCTGGAAGAGCGCAAGGGTATGGGCTGGAAGGTCCTTATCTTCCTCGTCGTCTTTTCCGGTGTGCTCTATGCAGCCAAGCGGAAAGTCTGGGCGGATCTGCACTAGTCCGCGAGCGCTGGTTTAGCGAAAAGAAAGGGCTGCTTTTCCTAAAGGGGGAGCGGCCCTTTTACATAAAAGATAAGGGTGGGCGTAATGTCGGGTGAAAGTGAAGCAGAACCGGTCATCGGCATCATCGGCGGTTCGGGCCTTTATGATATTCCAGGGCTTGAGGAAAAGGTTTGGCAGAGCGTGGAAAGCCCCTTTGGCGAGCCATCCGATGAGCTTCTCTTCGGGCGCCTTGGAGGCCAGCGCGTCGTCTTCCTGCCGCGCCATGGGAGAGGCCACAAGATCCCGCCCTCCGAGTTGAACTTTCGCGCCAATATCGATGCGATGAAGCGCGCCGGAGTGACTGAAATCGTCTCCGTATCGGCGGTCGGCTCTTTGCGCGAAGATTTGCCGCCCGGCGCCTTCGTGTTGGTGGACCAGTTCATTGACCGCACCTTTCAGCGCGTTAAAAGCTTCTTTGGTACCGGACTTGTCGCGCATGTTTCCATGGCGGAACCCGTTTGCGGGCGTGTGGGGGAGGCGCTGTTGGAAGCAGCGGAGACACTCCAAATCCCCATGAAGCGCGGTGGGACTTATCTCGTGATGGAAGGCCCGCAGTTTTCTTCGAAGGCTGAATCCGCGCTCTATCGCTCGTGGGGCTGTGATGTTATCGGCATGACCAACATGCCAGAGGCAAAATTGGCGCGTGAGGCAGAGCTTTGCTATGCAACAGTCGCCATGGTGACGGATTTTGATTGCTGGCACCCGGATCATGACCATGTCACAGTCGATCAGGTCATCGCGGTCTTGCAGTCCAACGCTGAAAAGGCACGGCAACTGGTGGCGGGCGTTGTGCCGCTACTTTCCAAGCGTGCGAGTGCCTGCGACAGAGGCTGCCACAGCTCGCTCGATTTCGCCTTGATCACTGCGCCCGAAGCAAGGGACCCAGAAGTCGCAGCCCGTCTTGATGCCGTTGCTGGCCGCGTATTGTCGTAGTTGAACAAAACCCTTTGGAGCCTAGGGCCCTTTGGAGCTAAGGGATTAAGATGAAGGTAAAAGGCACAGCCATGCGCTCAATCGCGCTGGCAGCAGATGGCTGGGGTGTTGAGGTGATCGACCAGACGCTTCTCCCCCATCGTTTCGAATTAAAGCGGCTGGAAACGCTCGGCGATGCTGCAGACGCGATTCGGACAATGGTTGTGCGCGGCGCGCCCTTGATCGGGGCAACAGCCGCTTACGGTATGGCGCTTGCGATGCGCACCGACCCTTCTGACAGCCATTTGGAAAGTGCGGCTGAGATCCTCATGGCGACCAGGCCGACGGCCGTGAATTTACGCTGGGCGACCCTGGATTTGAAAGCACGCTTAGCACCGTTGGCGCCTGAGGCACGCGGAGAGGCTGCCTACAGCCGCGCGACGGAGATATGCGAGGAAGATGTCTCCATCAACGCGGCGATAGGCAAAAACGGTTTAAAACTGATTGAGGTGGCTGCTGATCGAAAACCGGGCGAGACGGTCAATATCCTAACCCACTGTAACGCTGGCTGGCTGGCAACAGTCGATTGGGGCACAGCCTTGGCGCCGATCTATATGGCGCACGATAAGGGCATCCCCGTTCACGTTTGGGTGGATGAGACGCGGCCCCGTAATCAGGGCTCGGGCCTAACGGCTTGGGAATTAGGTCAGCACGGCGTTCCGCACACCATTGTCGCCGATAATGTTGGCGGCCACCTGATGCAGCATGGCCAGGTCGATCTTTGCATCACCGGCACCGACCGCACGACGGCATCAGGCGACGTTTGCAATAAGATCGGGACCTACTTGAAAGCACTGGCTGCAAAGGCCAACGAGGTACCGTTCTATGTCGCCTTGCCGGGTCCCACGATTGATTGGACCTTGGAAGATGGCCTCACCATCCCGATTGAAGAACGTGATGGGCGCGAGCTTTCCGAGGTGACCGGCATAACAGGGGCCGGCCAGATCGAAACGGTGCGCATTACCCCGGAAGGAAGCCCGACGGCCAACTATGCTTTCGATGTAACCCCGGCGAGTTTCGTGTCAGCCCTGATTACCGAGCGGGGCGTTTGCCCAGCCTCCAAGGAGGGGTTGCTTGACCTCTATCCTGAACAGCGCGAGGAATAGCTTGCCTCGCACCGGGCCCTTTGGGAGACTCCTCCCTAACCCAAATCGCCAAGAATAATCGGTCGCGAGTGATCTTTACCTCATGAATTTACCGGCGCTTCTTCAGGATCGGAAAAGCCAGATTCTGAAGGATGTTTTCGGCTTTCCAGGTTTCAGACCTGGGCAGGAGGAGGTCGTGGATAACCTCCTTGCCGGGCGCAATGTTTTAGCTGTGATGCCGACCGGTGCTGGGAAATCGCTCTGCTTTCAGCTTCCAGCTCTCGCCATGGGCGGATTGACGGTCGTTGTCTCGCCTCTCATTGCCTTGATGCAAGACCAAGTGGCAGCCTTACGGCTTGCAGGCGTGCGGGCGGAAACGATTAATTCCGCAAAAGATAGAGGCGCCAATATCGATGCCTGGCGGCGGATCGCGGCAGGCGAGGCGGATATCCTCTACCTCTCGCCCGAACGCTTGATGACGGACCGGATGTTGGCAGCCTTGGGACGTTTGCCGGTCTCGCTGCTGGTGGTGGATGAGGCGCACTGTATCGCACAGTGGGGCCCGGCCTTTCGTCCTGAATATGCTGATTTGGCGCGCCTCGGCGATACCTTTCCGGGACGCCCATTGGCCGCCTTTACGGCAACGGCGGATGAGGTGACCAGGCGCGAGATTTCAGAAAAGCTTTTTCGCGGCCAGGCGGAGATCTTCGTTCAAGGTTTCGATCGACCCAACATCCGCCTCACCGTGCGCCAGAAAAGCGATTGGCGTCGCCAGCTCAAGGAAACTTTATCCGAGCGGCAGGGCCAAAGCGGAATTGTTTACTGCCTATCGCGCCGCAAGACAGATGAAGCGTCAGCTTTTTTGAGGGCACTGGGTTTCGATGCGCTAGCCTACCACGCAGGCATGGATAAGGCGGACCGCGAGGCTAACCAGGCCGCCTTCATGACGCGTGAGGGCGTTATCATGGTCGCGACTATTGCGTTCGGTATGGGGATCGATAAGCCCGATATCCGCTTTGTTTTCCACACAGATTTGCCCGGCAGTGTCGAGGCTTACTACCAAGAATTCGGCCGGGCGGGGCGTGATGGTGGGCCGGGCGAGGCGATCATGCTCTATGGCCTGGAAGATATCCGCGTGCGCCGCATGATGATCGAACAGGAACTGGGCCACGATAAGGAGCGCAAGCGCCGGGACCTAAAGCGCCTGGAATCGCTTCTAGCCTACTGCGAGGCTCCTTTGTGCCGTCGCCAGACGCTGCTCAATTACTTTGGCGAGGAGAGGGAGGCTTGCGGGAACTGCGATCTTTGCCTTGAGCCCGTGGCCCTCACCGACGGCACGACTGAAGCACGGCTTGCGATTGAGGTCATTCAGGAAACAAGATCCCTCTTCGGCGCCCATCACATCGTCGAGGTGCTGCGGGGCGCGGATACCGAGAAGGTCCGCAAGTTTAAGCATGATCGCGTGGCCGGCTATGGCCAAGGCGAGGAGATATCGCGCAAGAATTGGCTCGCGATCTTGCGCCAAATGGTCGCGGGCGGGTTTCTGCGTCTTGATATCGAAGGGCATGGGGCGCTTGCAATCTCCAGCAAAGGGGAAGCCTTGCTGGAGGGCAAGGAGGAATTCCTCTATCGCAAATTAAGGCTTGCCTCTGAGCGCTCAAAGGATCGCGGTGGCGTGCCGCTGCCAGGTGCCGCACTCTCGACACCCCAGGCGGCTCTCTTAGCGGAGTTGAAGAATCTCCGCCTTGAAATCGCGCGCGACCGCGGCATTCCGCCTTACGTGGTTTTCCATGACCGCAGCCTGGAAGATATGGCGCGCCGCCGCCCGCGCTCGCTCGATGACTTCGCGATGATCTATGGCGTTGGCCAGTCGAAGCTCGACAAGTTCGCCGATCCTTTTTTGACGGTGATCGCAGGTCATTTGAATTGAGTCTTTGGGCACGGAATCTTCCGGAATTTGCTCAAATTTGTCCTGGTACTTTCAGATTTCTTTAGGACTCTCGTGTAATAAAAAACGCCTTACATAGCATAAGAACAACAAATATTTGCCTCAGGGTAAAGCAAGATTTTGGGCTGATGTTGCATGTAAAGGAAGCGTACGTGGGGCAGATTATCGAGCAGGAGAAGGATTTTAGCGCCAGGGCTTCAGAATTCGCGAATAGAGATTCAGAGATAGTTCTGGCTTTTTTGAAGGCAGCGGCCGAAGGAAACTACGAAACGCCAATTGAGGGGCCAGGTGAAATGGCCCAGGCGGCGCGAGAGCTGCAAGATCATCTCTGCGCGCGCAGGGAACGCCTGCACCGGGTCGAGGAAGATCTGCGCCGCATGGCGCCGATTACAGGCTACATCGAAAAACTAGTCTCCCACGCAGAGAACTCCAGCGGCATGATTGAGCAGTTCATGAGCGAAATCGACGAGCGCGCACATATGTTGCGCTCGGGCCTGGAGGAAACCGAAAGCCATATGGCCTCCTCGCTCTCCTCGGCGGGAAGTTTGCGCAAGGACGCCGCGGCGGAATTGACGGAGGTCTCGGCGGCGCTTCAAGGACATCTGCAACAGATAAAAGGCGATTTGGAAGATAAGGCGGAAAACACAGCCGTCGTGCTGCGCGCGATTGGTGATATCGGCAAAGGAGTGCGTCTGTTAGCGCTAAATGCAACGATTGAGGCCAAACGCGCCGGTGAATATGGCGCGGGCTTTGCCGTGGTCGCAGACGAGGTTCGCAGCCTTTCCCAACTCACCATGGAGCGCGCGGAGGAAGCCGGGCAAATGGTCGACCTTTCGGCGATCAATCAGTCGTTCGCCGAAATCATAACGCACTGCGAGGAGAATCTTGGCAATTTAACCACCAAGATTTCGCAGGCAATCGAGCAGCTTGAGGCCATGTTCGAGCATATGGTCGAGTTGCACCACGGCATTACCGAGAACAATCAGGTAATTTTTGAAATTCTTGACGGCAGCCGGGAAGTCAGCGGCCGTGGCATGTCGAAAATCCGCTGGGCTGCTCGCGAACTTGCCCAAGCAAACAAGATCTTGGATGCACCCTTGGAAAAGCGCTCGCAAGCGATTGGCGCTTACCTCGCCGAAAATCGAATTTGGGTCGATCCCGAAATCGATATACTTGACCGGATCCGCAAGAGAGGCCGTATCAGAGTTGCGATCGAGCCAGCCTTTGTCGGCTTGTCGTTCCGGCGCAACCCCAGCGAACCGCTTCGCGGTCTCGACGCTGATTATATCCAGGCCTTCGCGGATTGGTTGGGTGTCGAGGTCGAGTTCATCGAACAACCCTGGGATGTGGTGACTGAGCTGCTTTACACCGGACCCAGAGCTGGCGAGCCAAAGGCCGATCTGGTCTGGAGTGCGTTGCCGCCCGATGCCAGCTACGCCGGGCTCGCCTATTCCGAGACATACACCTACCTTAACTTTGTGCTCTGCCGACGCAGTGGCGATGACCGCATTCGCGACGTTTCATCGCTGGGCGGCATGACGCTTGGCATTATCAATGATCCAGGCGCCTATAGTGTTTTGGAAGAGGTCGGCGTCAGGTGGACGGAGAACCAAAATAAGCCCGGAGGTAAGGTTCATCTGGCAAACCTTATTGCCTATTCCGATCAGTCGCGTATCCACGATTGCCTGGCTGAAGGGGTCGTCGATGCCTTCGCGGTGGACTTGCCCATTTATCATTGGGCCTGCAGCAATCCGGAAAGCCCTTGGAAGGGAAAGATAGAGATCCTTCCCGCGAACCTCGCCAAGGTGCCCTATTACTATACGGCCGCCGTGGCGGGGGTGCCGGAGAGTTACCGCCTGCTGGCAAAGATCAACGAGTTCATCGCCCACTTCAAGGGCCAGCGCGCACGCGAGGAGATCGAGCGAAAGTGGCAAGGCAATATCGTTACACATAGCGTGTGCTATCGCGATGAGCCGGGAAACCTCGTTGGCGAGCCGGAGTTGGAGCGCCTCTACCAAAACGCATGCGCGAAGATTGGGATTGCACCGCGCCAGCCGTGACGGCGGGGGGTTGTCCTAAAGCACCAGTTTCACGACGGGTTGATTGATGTCGGCCACAACATGCTTCGTCCTTGCCCCACAGTATTCTTCCAGCACGTGGCGGAGCGCGGAACAGGCGGCATCTAAATCGGCCGTCGCTTGCGCCTGCACGGTCAAAATGGCTGCATGCGTGTCCAGGCTTACCGGGCTGCGGGCATCTTGGCGCCAATTCCGGCGGCGGCAGAGGATCTTTTCTTCATCGCCGTAGACGACCTCGCCATCCTTGGGTGGGTCGCTTGTGACGCCATCACCGCCAAGGGTAAAGAACACATCGCCCTCGCGCGCGCGGCGGAAGGAAATGCCGCCTGCCACCTGCGCGCAATCATCCGCACCCACCGGGACGATATAAGAGAGGCTGATGAGGTTATAGCAATCGACCAAGGCATTGATACGCGGCAAGCCCTGGCCAGCTAGCGCATTCTTCACTAGAGCACGTTTAGTAAATTCTGAATCACTAAATGTGCTCTAAACTATTGTTGTCGCGCGCTTTCCGGGCGCAAAACCGCACACACTTTTGCTGAAAGCGCTCTAGCCGTTCAACAGAAGAGCGATAGCTCGTCTTTTTATGCCAAAGCCCTTATAGGCCTGGCGCCAATCCTGGATTTCTGGGATGGAGGCAAGTTCCTGACCGCTATAGCGCGCCCGCGTTGCCTCTTCGGCTTGGCTGATCGCGCACTCCAATGCGGGGCTGCGTTCGGGTGCGATGGAAAGGTTCTGGGCCAGCACAAAGGCAATCCGGGTATCTGGAAAATCCTCAATGATCTCTTCGATGGAGCAACGCACCAGGTCTCGTCCTTTTCTGATTCTATGAGAGCGCTTCATCCAGGTCGTGAATGAGGTCGGCTGGGTCTTCTAGCCCAACGGAAACCCGAAAGACACCATCGCCCGCCCAGCTTTTATAGTTTTCAAAGTCACTCTCAGACATACGCAGCGAAGAGCGTTGTAGATCCACGCTTGGAATATAAAAAATGAGGCTTTTCGATTTACCCAGCGAAACGGCGTAGGTGAAGACTTGAAGCCGCTCGGATAGTTGCCGGGCCATGGCCGCCCCATCATCGGCGGTAAAGGCCATCATGGAGGAGAAGTTGCGCATCTGCCTTTCTGCCAATTCTGCCTGCGGGTGAGAGGCCAGGCCCGGATAGAAGACGCGGCCGACCTTCGGATGTGCTTCCAAGAATTCCGCAACAGCCTTGGCGCCTTCTTGATGCTGCATCATGCGGCCAGGAAGGCTGTGGAGGGAGCGGGTAAGAAGCCAGGCATCAAAGGCACCGAGGATGCCGCCAAAGTGAATCAAGACATCTGTCCTGAGTGCGGCCATCGCGTCTTTCTTGCCAATCACGCAGCCACCTAACGCATCGCCATGCCCACAGATGTACTTGGTGAGCGAGTGGATGGCGAAGTCGGCTCCTAGTGCCAGAGGGTTCAAGCCAAGAGGGCTCGCCACCGTGGAATCGACGCAAAGCGTCGCGCCTGCCTTCTTGGCGATGGCCGCAATCGCCTCAACATCAGCGAGGCGGAGAATGGGGTTACAGGGTGTTTCCAAATGGATGTGCTTGGTGTTGGGGCGGAGCGTTTTTGCGACAGCTTCAAGATCGCTCGTATCCACAAAGCTGACTTCTATGCCAAATCGGGGGAGGATATCGTGGCCCAATTCAAGCACGGCGGCATAGCAGACGTTGGGCAAGATCACGTGATCGCCTGATGATAGGAGATGCAGCAGCAAGCCGGAGATCGCCGCCATGCCAGAGCCGAAGACAATCGCCGCTTCGCCACCTTCCAATGCTGCCAGCTTTTCCTCCAATGCCGTTAAAGTCGGATTGGCCCAGCGGCTATAAAAATAAGGCGCATCCTCTTCCATATCGAGGGCGGAAAAGCCAACCGCATCTGGTGTGACCTTGAAGCTGGAGGCAAGAACGATCGGTGGTGAGATTGGCCCAAATGGCCCTGGAATTTCCTCCCCCGCTTGAACGCTCACCGTTTTTGGGCGATGTTTTTCGGTCATAGCTGGCTTGCCTCCCACACGGTTGTTGCTCTCTCGAAAAGGAGCTTTTAAGCCAAGCACCTTAAAGTGCGGAAGAGTTTCAAGGCAAGGCATTGTCCCAGGCGGACCGCATCGATAGGATGCCGCGCCGCATAGAGCCCTTTCCCTTTAAATGGACTCATTTAAAGGATAAGAAAGTGTGTTCTTAAAATCGCACTAGCGATGGGGCAATGTTGAAAAAGCAAAGAGAGCGCAATGATTATCAGGGAAAATATCCGCACGGTCCCAGACTTTCCGAAACCGGGGATTCTTTTCTATGATATCTCGACGTTGCTTGCGCATCCGCAAGCCTGGGCGGCGACGGTGGAAAGATTGGAAGAGGTGGTAAAGCCTTTCAAATCGGACGTCCTGGCCGGCATCGAATCGCGCGGATTTCTCGTGGCCGCAC
>CAXMNO010000405.1:0-5592 GCA_964194655.1 uncultured Acidimicrobiia bacterium | reverse complement strand
TATGAGAAGGCTCGCGCGGGAGAGATCAAACACTTCACCGGGATCGACTCAGAATATGAAGAACCTGAAAATGCCGAGATTACCCTTCATTCGGCAGAGCAAAGCGTTGAGCAACTCGCGAAGCAGACCCTCAAGTACTTGAACGATGAGGGCTACGTCTAGGATACATGGTTAGCCGGGGGAAAAAGGTATAACAGCCTCTTCAAGCCAGTGGCGAAAGTCGCGCGCTGCCTGGCTTTCGCCGCCATTTTTTGGCGTCACGATCCAATAGGCACCGGCTTCAACGGTAAAGTCGAGAGGCTTTACCAACCACCCCTCTGCAAGCCCATCTGCAACGGTGAGGTTATCGCCCAGCGCGACGCCGAGACCAGCCTCTGCCGCCTCCAAAGCCATATGAGCTGATTGATAGAGCGAGCCGCGCGGTCGCTCTGGTGCAGCGACGCCCGCCGCCTCCAGCCACTCGCGCCACCAAAGCTTGGTGTCCTCGTGAAGCAAGGGGTAATCGAGCAAGTCGCCCGGCTTCTTGATTGTTTTGCCTTCTAAAAACTCTGGACTGCAGACGGGAAATGCGACCAGGCTAACCAGGCGCACCGCCTCGACGTCAGGCCAACCGCCTTCTCCATAGCGCACTGCCAGCTCCGCAGCATCGCGTCTAAAATCCACACAGTCATCGTCCGCCTCAAAATTAAGCTCGATACCAGGATGGGCCTTTTGAAACTCGCCCAGGCGTGCAACGAGCCAACGCGCGGCAAAGGACACCTCGACGCTAATAGCGAGTTCGCTTTGCTCCGGGGTTATGCGGACTTCTTTCGTTGCATCGTCAAGAGCATCGAAAACGCGACTCAATCGCGAAAGATAGGCCTCCCCTGCCTCCGTTAAGACGACACCTCGACTGTGGCGCTCAAAAAGCGGGCGCCCCAGCCATTCCTCAAGATGCCTGACGTGGCGGCTAATCGAGGCATGGGTTACGAATAGCTCGTCCGCCGCACTAGAGAAGTTGCCGTGCCTACCCGCAGCTTCGAAGGCACGTATGGCATTTAGGGAAGGCAATCGCCGCCGACGCATGTCTCAACTCCAGTTATGACATTTTGTTACACCAACTGTAGGAAAAGGCCGTTTGTCGCGCAAGGCATCCCATGCCAAATCTAACACGAGAAGAAAACAACCTGCCTTGCCGCCTTGAGGGATAACCCCAAAGAGGCCAAGAAAATGAAAGGATAAGAAGATGTTTAAGTGGTTAGCTGAAACCTATGCCGAGGTTTATAGTCTCGCGATCATGGGCCCCAAGCCTCTATTGCCCCGCAATGTGCCGAGCGCACGGCGGTGCAACCAGCAACCGCCATTCAAGCGGTCCAGCCGAGACCAGCGGCAATGCAATTGATAGAGACTAACAAGGAAACGAGATCGTCTTGTCGGCCTGGCGAGGTTGGGCGGCCCGGCGAGGTTGGATCGCTTGATCGATAGCGAGCGATCAAGTCAACCTGCCGGCGCCCGACATCGCCAAGCGCCGGCAGACGCAAACGCAGCCGTTCTCCAAAAGCCTCAAACCCTTCACCGATATGGTTGGCCTCGCTAACCTTCAAAATGGCTTCACAAGTCGTTTTGTATTCGGTTTCAATCATCTGAAAGATTTCTTCACGCGCGCTTTTATCTTCGACCAGATCCGCATAACGCCTGGCAAGATCCAAATCGACGAGCATGAGCGTTTTCGTGACTTCGTTGATCACAAGGCGGAAAAGATCATGCTTTCGGTACATGTGCCGCAGGAACTTAAGCCCCTTCTCGCCGCGCACTTCCAAAAGCCCGTTAATGGCGCTCCCCACCCCATACCAGCCTGGCAGCAGATGCCTATTCTGGCTCCAGGCAAAAACCCAAGGGATGGCCCGAAGATCATCCAAGGATTTAGCGCCAAAACGCCTTGCGGGCCGTGAACCCAGTTTCAAGCGCACCATCTCTTCAACTGGGCTTGCTTCTTGAAAGTATGTGACGAGCGAGGGATGCTCGATCAAACGCCTGTAAGCCGCAAAGGACATCCCGGCGAGCGCTTCCATAACCTCGTCCTGTTCGCCTGTTCCACGCTCTCCAGCCTCGCCGAGGAGCGATCCGTGTAGGGCTGAGGCGGCTAAAAGCTCCATCTGGTATTTTGCCGTGCCGCGGTTTGCGTATTTCGAGGTGACAACCTCCCCCTGTTCGGTTAGGCGCAAGCGCCCGCCGATCGATCCTGCGGGCTGTGCTTGAATGGCATCTGCCAAGGGCAAACCGCCGCGGCTAACCGACCCGCCACGCCCATGGAAAAAGGCAATGGGAACGCCTGCTTCTTCGCCAACACGCGTCAAGCGGCGTTGCGCCTTGGCAAGTTCCCAGTTCGAAGTCAGGAAACCGCCGTCCTTGTTGGAATCCGAGTAACCGAGCATGACCTCCTGGAATCCCCCTTGCTCGCGCAAGCTGCGCCTAACCAGCGCTACTGAAAGAAGCTCACGCAAGACCTCCGGCGCGCCACGCAAGTCCTCAATGGTCTCAAAAAGCGGCACGATGCGGGTAGCGCAGGCCTCCCGCGCCTCACTGTCTAGGAAGAGACCCGCAGACTTCGCCAAAAGATAAACGCCCAAAATGTCCGAGACCGACCGGGTCATGGACAGGATAATGGCGCCTACCGCGTCCCTGTCCAGCCGCGTCCGCGAATCGGCTAAAGAGAGGAAAAGGCCGTAAGTGCGTTCTGCCTTATCGGATAAATCCGGGAACTTTCGCACGCCTGATTGAGGCCGCCCGAGTTGCTCTTTAAGCCAGCGCTTCCAAGCGAGACTGTCTAGCGATGGCGGCTCTTCGCCATGCAGCTCTTTATAAACCTCAACCACACAGGCATTAATCGACTGGCTGTTTTCACGGACATCGAGCGAAACGGTTCGAAATCCAAACACCTGTACCTCGCGCCTCAGCGGACGAAGCCATTCGCTAGCGAGATCGAGACAGCCGACGGCCGTTAGTTCACGCTCCATTGCGAGGATGTCATCATAAAGCTCTGGCGCTTCACGGTAGGCTAGGGCGCTAGAGGCATTCTGTTCGTCGGGCGCCATTGTTGCTTGCAATCTGCTAAGAGCTGCTGCGCAATATTGCCGAAATACCTCGCCTGGGTTTCTAGCGGCGATTTCTTCCCCGATACCGCACTTATCCAAAGCACTTGCGAGTTGGTCCTTGAATTCGCTGGAGAGATGAATGCCATGTTCGGCGATTGAGAGCACTTTTATCAGATATTCCAAGCGCTCGTGATAATGTGTCAGCGCCGTTTGGCGGAGCAGCGCCAGGGTGTTTGCCGTCGTCTCATTGGTCACGAAGGGATTGCCGTCGCGGTCGCCGCCAATCCAAGAGCCAAAGCGGAAAAAGGCGGGAACTTGCCACTCCTCTTCAGGGTAGTGCGTCTCAAGGGCCCGCTCCAACTCCCCAAGGATTTCAGGCGTGGCTTCGAAAAGCGTTTCCTTAAAGAAGTGAATTCCCCAGGCGACTTCTTCTTCAACGCTGGGCTTGGCGAGGCGGATTTCACCGGTAAGCCAGAGGAGCTCGATCTCGTTGCGGATCCCATCGAGCTGCAAGTCTCGTTCTTGCGGCGTCCAGCGGTTGGCCTCCATTTCTTTCAGATGACGATAAATCCGGCGGTGGATTTCCATCACCGTGACACGCTTGGCCTCGGTCGGGTGGGCCGTCAATACCGGCTGGACCTGGGCTTTCTCAAGTAAGGCTTTAATGTTGGCAGCTGGAACCTCGGCTGCTGCAGCCTCAGAGATCAGCTGAGCGAACGTGCCATCAAGGGCCTCTCGCCCCTCCTCGCGCTCCAATTGGCGCCTGGCATAGACGGCACGGTTTTCTTCAGCGATCGCCAGGAGTTGGAACCAAACACCGCGCGCCTGGAGAAGCCGTAAAAGTGCTTCGCCGTCACGTACGACACCTTCGTGCTGCGAGCCTGAGAACAGCGTGGCGGCAAGCCCCGGCTGACGCTTGGCCAAAACCTCTTCAAACAGCTTTGCCAAGACCCGCGTTGGCTCGAAGGGTTTGCCGCTTTCAAAATCACCCTCAATTTCTCTGCCCATGGTTCTCATGCCCTGTTCTTTTACCACACTGCTAATGCCGGAGGTGGCCGAGGCCAGGAATATCCAACCGGGTGAAGGCTAGCGATGGTCCAAAATCGCCACAAAGCCCTCTAAACGCGAAGCGTTGGTGATCTTGCAGAAGGATTAATTCTTCCCTCGACCCGCAAACCATGGCACTGATCATTCGCCAAGTCTTTGAAAGGTATCCCCGAAATGGCCCGTACGAGCGAAGAACGTTCTCTTCTCTATTGGTTTGCTGCTGGCCACTGGGCCAATGATAGCGCGCCGGGCGCTGTTTGGATTCTGGCCCCTGCTATTGGGATCGCCTTGCAACTATCGCCTGGGGAGCTGGGGCTTCTCATTGCGATTCATTTTATGGGTGCTTCTCTCGCATACTTGCCAGCAGGGATTCTCGCAGACCGCGTTGCCAATCACGGCAAGCTTTTGCGCATGACCTTTATTTGGGTCACTATTGGCTATCTCCTCGCAGCTTCAGCACCAGGGTTTTGGAGCATTGCAATCTTAATGGCAATCGCTGGCCTCGGCGATGCTGCCTGGCACCCCATTGCGACAGGCGTCCTCACCCGCCTAAATCCGAAGGCCCGCGCGGAGGCACTCGGGATACATGCGGCCGGCGGCACTCTTGCCGAAGTCACAGCCCCTCTTGCAATGGGTTTTTTGCTGGCTTATCTGGATTGGCGCTGGGCCCTTGCCGTAGCCACCATTCCCGCAGCCGTTATGATTTTTGTCTTTGCTAAAGTCTCCCAGCGGGTGCCGCGCGCGGCCAGTACCAAAATTTCGCTTTCAGACATTAAAAGTTTGGCACAACACTGGCGACGGCCTGCTGGACTGGGCCTCGTCGCCTCGATCATCTTTTACAATATGTCCTTTATGGCAGTTCTCGCCATGATGCCGCTTTATCTGCAAAGCGAGCATGCTTTCAATTCGGCGGAGACCGGCACAGCCTTTGCCGCAGCCATCTTGCTCGGTGCGATAGTTCAGCCTTGGTGTGGCCGCTTGTCAGACCGAATTGGCAGGCGCCCGGTCACGATTGCTGGAAACATCCTTGCAGCCGGTGCAGGTTTAATGGTTTGGCAGGGTGGGGAATCCTTACCGACAGCCTTGGCGGGTATCGGCATACTCGTCATGGCCTTAACGGGCATTCGCGCTGCCTTCCTTGCGGGAACAGTCGACTATGCCGAGGGGCGCGAGGCGACGACGCTTGGATTTGCCTTTGTTTTGCTGGATGGCGTCGGCGCGTTGGGCGCGTGGCTGGCAGGCTTAGCGGCTGAGGCCGGACTTGCCTATGCGTTCCTACTTGCAGCGCTTTTGGCCTTCTTTTCCGCCGCAACAACCCTCGGCCTCCACATAGCATCACCGGTGCGAAGCTTAAAGGATCCGAAATTTATCGATAAAGGATAGTGCTGAACGGCTTAAGATTTAGATGGGCTTCTAGAGCACTTTTAATGATCCCTCGATCATGAAAATCTCTCTAAGCTCTTAATATTAC
>CAXMNO010000404.1:0-4227 GCA_964194655.1 uncultured Acidimicrobiia bacterium | reverse complement strand
TGGCGCCGCTTGCCACGACTAAAACCGGTTGATCGCTCTGCCTCGTTTTGAAGATGAGGGATTTTGCTATTTGGCCAACGTCACAGCCAACCGCTGCTGCTGCTTCTTGTGAGGTTCGGGTGCTTTCCGGGAACTCCCGCGTTTCGAAAGCCTTGCCGAGAGCTGCGAGAGCTGCCTCTACCCGCGACTTGCTATCACCATTTGCCCGCATCGCCATGAAGCAACCTAGTTAGCGAGTTCGCGACTGCGGTCGGCTGCGGCCTTCACCGCGCGCACCATCAAAGACGATAGTCCGTCATCCGCCATTAACACCTCTAGGGCGGCCTGCGTTGTTCCATTTGGGGAAGTAACGTTCTTGCGGAGTTGCTCTGCGGATTCAGGCGCCTGCGCAAGGAGTTCGCCTGCACCAGAGACCGTGGCACGAGCCAGTTGCATCGCCAAGTCGGCCTCAAGGCCAGCTGCACGACCCGCTGCTGCCATGGATTCCACCATGTAAAACACATAAGCAGGACCGCTTCCAGAAACACCCGTGACCGCATCAAGCAGACCTTCATCGGTGACTTGGGCCGTTTCCCCAACTGCGGCTAGAAGCATTTCACAAAGATTGGCCTGCTGCGCTGAGGTCGCACTGTTGGCGACGAGAACGCTCATGCCGCGGCCTACAGCTGCTGGGGTATTGGGCATGGCTCGAACGATAGAGGCGCCCGGGCCCAAAGCTTCCTCCATTTGGCTGATTTTTGTCCCAGCCGCGATCGAGAGGAAAACCGAATTCGGGCCAACAAAACGGCGATAGTCAGGAAGGACCCCTGCCATCATCTGTGGCTTGACTGCAAAAAGCACCAAAGCGGGACGCAATCCCGCATCTATCTCGGTTGCCCGGGATACGCAGTGGCAGCCTTTTTCCAGCAGTGGCGCATGCGCCTCCAGGAAAGGCTCAACAATCGTTACCTGTGCCGGCGAAAGCCCGCCGGCGATCCAACCGTCCAGCAGTGCGCCGCCCATGCGGCCACAGCCAACGAGCAACAGATCCCCTTCCATGTGAAGCATGGTCTTCCTCCAGCAACGCCGATAAGGCGTGCGAACTAATTACAAATCAGGCTTCGCCGACCGTTTCCATAAAGGAAACCGTCAAAGCCTCATCTGCTGATTGTCCGCCCCAGAGCACCAAATGCAAGGCCGGATAGAACCGCTCGCACTCGTTAATCGCCGCATCGATAAATTCTTCGAAGAGCGCTGTCGAACATTCACGCAGCCCCAAGGTGGAGTGCGTATGCCGGAAGATAAGAGTTAAATCGTCGCTCAAGAAATCGAAATGACCGATCCAGAGCCGTTCATTGGCCCGGGCGACGAGTTGATAAATTTCCAAGCGCTTTGCTTCAGCCACCCGGACATCGAAGTGGCAGGAAAAGAAAAGCGCATTTACCGAAGGCTGCCATACAAAGTAGAGCTGATAGGTGCACCAGTGACCGGCAATTTCGATTGTCATCTCGCCATCCCCATGGCGCTCGAAAGACCAGTCGTTGGCGTGAATGACCTCCTCAAGCACTTCCAGTGGATTGCCTGAATGCCGAAAGCTTTCCGCCAGCTCAACGCGCGACATTTGTCCCCCCTCTGGCAATAGCCCGTCCATCACCACCAAACACACTATATCTACGAAATATAGCGGACACGGACGCTACAGTTACAACATCTAGCGTGCCAGTTTCGATTCGCGAGTTCAATAGATGAAAAGGCAGAAAGGCCGTTCGAATATGAGTTTTTTGTGGAAAAGCCGTAATTTTTCGAAATTTGAGACTTAATACGATCCTCGGGAATTCAAATCAGCTCTTTTTGGCCTTGCGCCCCTTCGATTTAGATGGGGTCGCTTCCAACGTTGCCAAGGCTACTTCAAGCTTGGCCAAACGTTCGCTAAGAACCTCCTGCTCTTCGCGTGCTGTCTCCGCCATCGCGCGGACGACATCGAATTCCTCGCGCGTCACCAGATCCATGCCTGAAAGGACCTTTGCGAACTGATCACGCAGCCGCGCTTCCACTTCACCACGCATACCCTGCGCCACCCCCATAGCCCCAGCGGCGACTCGGGCGAGGTCCTCCAGAAGGCGATTTTCAGTCTGCATTGGGCGATCTTTCACACTATAATAATTAGGCCGGAAAAATTATGTTGACCGATTATGCGTCGCCAGCAAAGTTGCGGCAAGACTGTAAGGCCCTGGTTGATGCTGAAAAATATTAGTCTAAGCCTTACTCATAAGGCAGATCTTAGGATTGCCAAAGCAACTATTATGGTAGCTGAAAGCGAGTTGTAATATTGCGAGCGCAGCCCCGGACGGCTATAGCGATCGGAAGCTGAGCGACGGCATGCTTTTTTGAGACGGTGCCTCGTTCACACCAAAAACGCTGGGACTTAAAAGGACGGCACACTTTGGACAGTACAATTATAAGCGAAGCAACAGTCATTCTTGCAGCGACCTTCCCTGATTTCGATCCCATTGCGGTGCAAATCGGTCCATTGGCGATTCGCTGGTATGCACTTTCCTACATCGCAGGGATACTTCTTGCTTGGCGCTATTGCAGACACCTCACCAAGCGCCCACCGGGGTTGATAACACCGCTAGCCTTTGACGATTTCATGGCCTGGTCGGTTCTAGGTATCGTCTTAGGCGGCCGGTTGGGCTACGTCTTGTTTTATAAGCCGCTTCACTACCTCCAAGACCCGATTTCAGCCCTCTTTATCTGGGAAGGGGGGATGTCCTTTCATGGCGGCATGCTGGGTGTGGCGGTCGCCATGTATCTTTTTGCGCGAAAGCGTGGCATTCCCTATCTCGCACTCACAGACATTGTCGGCGCTGCGGTGCCGTTAGGGCTTTGCCTTGGGCGAATTGCTAATTTTATAAATGGCGAGCTTTTTGGCCGCGCCACGGACATCGAGCGCGTACCCTGGGCCATGGTCTTTCCTCATGGCGGCCCGGCTCCGCGCCACCCGAGCCAGCTCTATGAGGCGGGTTTGGAGGGTATTCTCCTCTTCATCATCCTCTATATTTTGGTACGTAAAGGCGCGCTTCAGTGGCAAGGCTTCCTTTCCGGCGCCTTCCTGCTTGGCTATGGGACGGCGCGCTTCATTGTTGAATTTTTCCGCGAACCCGACCAGGGCCTTTCCTTTGCACCGAGCTTCTTTTCCATGGGTCAAATCCTATCGTTGCCCATGATGCTTTTGGGGGCCGCCGTCATTATTTGGGCGCTGAAGCACCGTGTCAGCACCCGCTGAGCGCCTGCGGCGCCTCATTGCGCGCGAAGGCCCTATAAGTATCGCAGACTATATGGCTTTAGCCTTAATCGAACCGAGCGGAGGCTACTATGCTAATCGCGATCCACTGGGGGCGGCGGGCGATTTCATAACGGCCCCTGAAATCAGCCAAATGTTCGGCGAGCTTTTGGGCCTTTGGGTTGCATCCTTGCGCCACGAGGTAGGGCTTAGCGGAGCCTTTCGCCTTGTCGAGCTGGGGCCTGGCCGTGGCACGCTGCTTTCAGATGCGCTTCGCGCACTCACCTCTCAGCCGAGCCTCAGCGAAGGATTGGAAATCCACCTGGTTGAGGCGAGCCCCACGCTGCATGCGGTACAAGAACAAACGCTGGCACCATGGCGTGCACAGTTTCCCATCTCCTGGCATCGCGACTTTTCGACGGTGCCAGAGGGTCCGATGGCACTGATAGCCAATGAATTCTTTGACGTCCTGCCAATCCGCCAGTACCAAATGACACCGCAAGGCTGGGCGGAACGCCTCATCGGCCTCGCGCCCAATGGCGATGACTTCGCTTTCCGCTTGAACGCGCCTTCACCGCTGAACGCCGTACGAATACCTGAAAGACTGCGGGCGGCAGAAGAAGGAGAAATCGCAGAGGTATCTTCGTCGGCGCTCTCCATTACATCGGAAATCGCCCGCCGCTTGAGTGAGGCTCCGGGCGGTGCGCTGATCATCGACTATGGCCCAGCTAAAACCTGCCTTGGTTCTACCTTTCAGGCTGTAAAAAGCCATAAACGCCACGATCCCTTGGTAGCGCCAGGATCTGCAGACCTGACAGCGCACGTTGATTTCCAAAGTCTTGGAGAAGCCGCCCACGCCGAAGGCGCTTCAGTTTTTGGCCCTTTGACACAAGGGGAATTCTTAGCCCGCATCGGTATTCAAGCCCGTGCAGCGCGTTTATCGGAAAAGTCCTCCGAGCAGCAAC
>CAXMNO010000403.1:0-2804 GCA_964194655.1 uncultured Acidimicrobiia bacterium | reverse complement strand
ACACACTTTTGCTGAAAGTGCTCTAGCCCTTGGGCACGATAGCTGATGCCCGCGCGGCTAAAGGATCGTCAGGCTCTTCCGGTGTGAGGGTTCGCCATCCCTCGCCTGCCGCGACCATACAGGTGATACCATTTGGATTGGAAATGACGACCGTCCAGGTTCCCTCCGGCCCAGCGAACACTTCCATCAAGGCACCTTGAAGCGTTACACCGATGCCGACCGGCTGTTCGGCGAAACGCTCTGCTAAATGGCGCTCGACCTCTTCATGCGGCGCACAGCGCGTTGGCTGCGCTGCCACAGGCGATGCCCAAAGCGAAACAGACAAAACCGCTGCCAGTGCCAAGGAAGCAACCGCCAAATTGCCTGCGAACGGACGATAAATTTTCGATAGAACGCTCATCACGCCACTCCCGGCAGACTAAACAATCAATAGAAAGCCTGCCTATTCATCTAAGGACGATCAAAAAATCGTCTTCACTGAATATTTGATGCCTACATAGCAACAATACAATGTATTTGGCACCAATGTGATGAGTGACGGGGATCACACTATTACGTTATTTTATAATTATTACTTTTTTTTGCGAAATTATTTCCATTTATTACCATTCGGTTACTTTACCGCAGGCCTCATAGAAGTCTGCAGCACGCTCCAGCTCCCCAGGTGAAGTCTTTTCGTTGCCCTCTAAAAGAGCCCAGGCCGCAAGGGAGAGGCTGCGACCAGACCCCCGTCGATAATGAATGTCTGTCCATTCGTGAAAGCGGCTTCGTCCGATGCCAGCCAGAGCGCGGCAGAAGCGATATCTTCAGGTACTCCAAAGCGTCCAACAGGGTGGCGTGCCAAGGCATCGGCTTTCGCCTTCGCTGGGTCTTTGGCCAGGTCAAAGGCCGCATCCGCCATCCCCGTCATAATCCAGCCGGGGCAAATGGCATTGCAGCGAATGCCAGCGCTGCCATGATCGACGGCGATACTTCGCGTTAACCCATGCACAAAAGCTTTAGAGGCATTGTAAAGGGCCATCTCAGGATCGGCATGATTTCCGCTGATCGAGCCTATATTGATGATCGCGCCACCGCCGGTTTTGGACATAATCGGGATGACAGCACGGCAGCAATTGAAGACGCCCTTCGCATTGACGCCCATGACTAAATCCCAGTCATCGTCGCTGCACTCGGTCAAGATTTTCTCGACCTGAACACCAGCATTGTTGACCAGGATATCGATGCGGCGCTTTTCCGCGATGACCTCCTCAACCAACCTAGAGACATCGTCTGATCTGGAGACATCCGTTCGCACCCAGCCCACCGCGGCAGGGAGGTCGTCGGGCCTGGAGCCTCGCGCGCAGGTAAAGACCTCAGCCCCCTCTTCAAGAAAGCGTTCGACGATCGCTCTTCCGATCCCACGGCCACCGCCGGTCACCAAGGCAACTTTTCCCTCTAGACGTCCCATGAAATTTGATCGCCCTCCTAGAAGCCGACGGCATCGCCGCCCTTAAGTCCCAAGCGCGCTCATTGCCCTGCCGCCCGACGGTAGGCATCGAGAACCAACCCATGGAAGTGATGAACCCCATGCTCACTGAGCCCCGGCTCGTTTTTGTCGATGACATAGCGTCCATGCTGGAAGGCAGGCGTCCGCATGCCGCGCTGCACGCTTTCGACTAAATTGATGTCTTCGACCTGCAAGATCTCGTCGATATAGCGGATAATATCTTTTTCGGTGTCATTTGGCTGATCATCTTCAAAGAAAAAGTCGAAGATCTCGTAAGTCTCTTCCGGCCCGACAGGGATGAAGCGCCAAACCATAAAGTTGCTCCGTCCTGGATAGCGCAATAGAGTAATATTCGGCCAAAGATACCAAACCGCGTGGTCGGTCAAGCTTGCATTGCGGATCGTGAAAGCCGTGTTTTCGCGGCGCCCGGCTTTAGCCATATGGCTCGAATAGATGCCGTGCGTCGTGATCTTGTAGGTGTCCATCTCCACCAGCGACACGAAATCCTTGTGGGCTATGGAACAGTGGTAACATTCAAGAAAATTGTCGATGACAGTTTTCCAGTTCGCCTTAATTTTGTATGTCAGCCGGTGCGCAAAGGTAAGGGACGCGATATCAGGTGCGTAGCCGGTAATTTCCTCAGCCAGGTCCTGCGTTTGTTCAGCAAGAGAGGAGGCATCGGGATCGAGGTTTACAAAAACCAACGAGCAAAAGGTCTCAATCCGAACCGGGGTCAGACAAAAATCAGATTTCTCGAAGCCTTCCAAACCGTCGCTATGGCGTGCTGTTCGAAGTTGTCCATCCAGGCCGTAAGCCCAGGCGTGGTAAGGACAGGTGATGACTGTGGTGAACTTCCCCTCCCCCTTGACCAACTCGTGAGCCCGATGTTTGCAGACATTGTAGAAGGCGCGTAGCTCGCCTTTCGCGTCACGAACCGCAAAGATGCCCTGCCCTTGGATCTCATCGGCGATATAGCTTCCAGGCTCGCGGAGCTTTTCCTCATGGCATAGGAACTGCCAAGTCTTATGAAAAACCTCGCATTGTTCGGCTTTCAGGAACTTGGGATCGCTGTAGCTTTCAGAATCGATTGAATAGGAGCGCTCTGGAACCGGGTCATACCCGGAACTTGCCCTTTGATAGTCTTCACTTGTCAAAGTTTTCATGATCAACGCTCTCACGCCTGTTATTCTGCTGGGTCAATCAGATCATGCCCCAAGTATTTCCTTTGCCAAGACCCGCGTCTTGTACGTTATCGCCATAATTTTGATGATTCTCGGACAAACATTGAAAAAGGGGCGAATTCCCTTCCAATTTT
>CAXMNO010000402.1:0-4799 GCA_964194655.1 uncultured Acidimicrobiia bacterium | reverse complement strand
CTGGGTGACGAAGCTTCAGATGATAAGCCGCCAAGCGACGAAGAGCCTGAAGCCGAGGACGAAAGCGAAAATGACGCAGAGGTAGAGGTCCAAAAGGAACAACCCAGTTTGGGTGGGTTTTATGGCCTTGGGATAACCGCTTTCATTCTGTTCCTCGCTGTTTCGGCTCCAACATGGTCTGAAAACTTCTCGCTGTTTCCCTCACCAAACGAAGACGAGGAATTGCATATCGAGGCCGTACCGAACTTGACAAGCAAAGCCGTAGCCAACACCCAACAAGCAAGTAATATTTTTTCGCTTAAAGTTTTTGATCATGTTTGGACCATTGAGGGGCTTGTTTGGTATCAGGACGACCTGGTTGTGAATGCAAATGTTCATGCTGTAATCATTGATCAATATGGGAAAAAAGGCCTTGCGCGCGCTAAAACGGATAGCGATGGAAATTTCAAGTTGCTCTTTTCCCAAGGGGAGATGAGTGAAACTGAGCGAAATCTCATAGCTACAATCAAAGTTTCCGCCGTTTACAGAAAAGAGGGTTTTTTCGACGAGACCAGGTTCTTTCATGACTGGCCCTTCCTGAATTGGGCCGTTTGGGATTGGGTCGGCGTGGGCAAGCTAGGTCCAAACACCTACAGAAACTTTGAGATACTCAAACCGGAGGGACTTGCCGCTATTCCGTCGCCGATTTCGGAGTTGGATGCGCCGTTAGGAACCGCGCTAACTATATTTAGCCTCACGATTCTAATCGCGCTATTTCCGACCAAAAGCCCGGATTGGGATAGAGGGAGGCACTATGCAGTCGCTTTACTGAGCGTCGTTTTTACCTTCACTATGATCTTTGTCCTAACTTCTACAACCAGCCGTCTATCAGGCTCTGGAGATCAGACGAGCTCATTGCATCTGGGGTTTGCCACTGTCCACTACGGCAGCTTCGTTGAAGACGGGGACAAGAGCTGGCTTTTTTCCCTTAGTACCCCGCCAAATCAAGATTCAGCCCAATCGATTACTTCTGAAACCGCGAGAGGCTTTGGTGCGCCTTTATGGGTTTTATTGGTTTCGGTTATAGGCGCTGCGATTTTTACAATTAAACTTGTCGTGGAAAGCTTAAATCCAAAGGCCGCCGGTGAAGGCGGAAAGGACAAGTTGGCACCGGACGAGATAAGACGTTCGCAAACTTCTGCCATGATAAAGCACCAGTTTTACATCATGTTTGCCCCGCTGGGCGCCATTTTCGTCTATCAGCTCCTCGTCTTAGCCGAAAGCGCGTCTGAACCTATCCTTGTAGGGTTTGCTGCTCTTGCATCAGGAATTGCACTCAACCGAATTCTTAACCGGGCCTGGGACACTGCATCAACCGCGCTCGGCAAATCAGCTCCCAGCACTCCCAAAAGCAATAAAGAAAAGCAGCCGGGAAGCTAGTCTGGTGAAGTTTGGCTATCTGACTGCCTACTCTTCGCTTGCGCCTTGATCGATCCAAAGGCCCAGCGTGCTGCGCTCCTCTTCAGTCATGCCCGTTATGTTGCCAAGCGGCATTGTATCCGCGAGGATTGCTTGGGCGTAGATCCGCTGGGCGTTGCGGCGTATCGCGCCTGGTTGGTCCAAGGCAAGACCTGCAGGCGCTTCCTCGAAATCCTCGCTCGTCGGGTTTAGCGCATGGCAGGAAACACAGTGCTTGCGGACGATCTGTTCCGCCTCGGCGAAGCTAACGCTATCCCCGCTCGCCACATCACCACCACCCAAGCGAAGTCCAGATGCCAATGCCAACAGGACTATGCCAATCGCCGCACCCGGCAAAAGGAAGGGAAAGGTCCAGTCCTTCTTTCCTGAATTGTGAGTGTTGAAGAAATGACGGATCAACCCGCCGACAATCACAATTCCAGCCGCCATCAGCCAGCCCCGCCCGCCCGCATAGAGTAAGGGGTAATGATTGCTGACCATCATCAAGACGACCGGCAAGGTGAGGTAGTTGTTATGGAGGGAGCGTTGCTTGGCAGCCATGCCCAGTGCTGGATCCGGGATTTCTCCGGCAATCAGGCTCGCAACTGTCTTTTTCTGGTTCGGAATGATGATGAAAAAGACGTTCGCGGCCATGATGGTCCCGATAAAAATGCCACTATGCAAAAAAGCAGCTCTTCCTGAGAAGAATTGTCCAAAGCCCCAAGCCGAACCAACGACCAAGAGGAATACGAGAACAGCCAGCACTGCGGTATTACGCCCAAGCGGGGAGCGGCAAATTAGATCGTAATTAATCCACCCCAGGGCCAAGGACGCCACGGAAATGCCAATTGCAGTAGCCGCCGAAATATCGGCCACGCCTGGATCGATCAAGAAGGCCTCAGCCCCCCAGTAATATATCACCGCAAGCAGCAGAAAACCTGTGATCCAGGTAAAGTAGGCCTCGTATTTGAACCAGTGCAGCTCTTCCGGAAGGCTTTCAGGGGCAACGGTATATTTCTCAATCCGGTAGAAGCCGCCGCCATGGACCATCCAGCTTTCACCCGCAATGCCTTCCTTGGCGACTTCCCCTTGCCGCAAGCTCGCATCTAGCCAGATGAAATAGAAAGAGGTTCCGATCCAAGCAATCCCAGCCATGACGTGCGCCCAGCGGAGAATCAGACTAACCCAATCGACGATGACGAGCTCCACTTGCCGCTCCCTCATTTTTTCGTTCACGAGCTTTAGATTTGCCCTGGTCGCTATCATAATTGAAGCAGGGCAGGCTGCTCAAGAAATCGCTGCCACGTTGAAAAGCGGCCAGGAAATTACGGCGGACAAATAACTTTGGCTGGACAGCAGCCTAGAACTCATGAGAATTCGGGTAAGCGTGTTTCGCTTTAGACCCCAGACTAAAGTCTTTTGAAAACCAAAGACTTGTCAATCGATACAAATCATTATTTTTCAGATAATTGGAAAAATAACTTAAAGTGATAAATATAAAAAATATGATAGTCATAATCCTTGGGGCGATAATGGCTCTCATTGCTACAGCGCCAGCAATGGCACACTTCCGCCTCAACACCAATATTCGGATTTTTCATATCGAGCGCTTAGATGACGGGCTGCGGGTTTATCTGCGCAAGCCCACACCGCTCGCTTTCGCATCCTATCTCGCAGGCACAGACAGCGGCAGCGTGGAAATCAAAGCACCTTTCGTCAGATCGGCTAAGGAAGATGGCCAACGCGTTCACTATTTAGATATAGAAATGCTGCGTGCGGACCCTGCCGGTTACGGACAACTGGTCTCGAGCGGCTACAGGTTCACCATCGCTGGCACGCAAACGCCGGGTGAAGTTGAAGCAGTTGCTATCCACCCTACCGCCCTTGCGCCAAGCTTCGCCGAGCTGAGCGATGCTAGGCGGGCTCTCCAAGCAGGTATCTATCCTGAAGGCGCCGATGCTGTCTTCGTCGGCGATAGCGTCACGGATCTGCAGCTATTTTTCCCAGGCGCCTCCGCATCAGCGGAAATCCGGATCAAAGCGCTCCTCCCCGAAGGCTATGAGCCCGATGGCTATATCGCCAATATTTTCCTGGACACTGTTGGGAATGAGAAGCGCATAACGCGGGCCACCGGCCTGTTGCGCGAGGAGGTGGTGCTCAACACCCAGGCCCTCACCGCCGCACGGACTTTTGTCGACCAAGGCGTCTGGCATATTCTTGACGGCTTGGACCATGTCCTCTTCGTCCTATGTCTGACAATCGGTGCAGCGACAATTGGCGCCCTTTTATGGCGGGTCACAGGCTTTACAGTTGGCCACACGATCACATTGATTGCAGGCTTCCTAGGTTATACGCCGAGTGGAAGCTGGTTTATCCCCGGAATCGAGGCAGCGATTGCCCTTTCCATTATCTACGCAGCAGCCATCGCCCTAATGCGAAAGACAGGGGCTGCAACAGCAGTTCCGATCACCGTTGGAATTGGCCTGCTGCATGGATTTGGCTTTTCCTTCGTCTTAACTGACATGCTATCGCTGGAAGCCCCGCATTTGCTGCTCTCCCTCATTTCATTCAATATCGGTGTGGAAATCGGCCAGGTTGCGATCGTGCTCGCGGTTTGGCCGGCGCTTTATCTCCTTGGCCGACGTTGGATGAAGGCACAACGCTTTGGCGTTGTCGCAATTGCGAGTGGGGCGATTGCGCTTGCCTCCTATTGGACAGTTCAACGCGTCGCCGCACTCACAGATATTTTGATATCTTAAAGAAAGAATTGGACCCAAAAAGGTGGATCATATTTCGCTTTTGAATCTCGCCGCTCTCGTGGTGGTGTTGGCAGCTTTCTTCGGTTACCTGAACCATCGAATTTTGCGATTGCCGCAGACCATCGGGCTGGTCATCATCGCGCTTCTAGCTTCGCTAGGCGCGATCCTCGCCGATCAGGTCTTTCCAGGTCTGGGCTTTGGCAATACCGTTCGAGGGGCGCTGAGGACCCTTGATTTCGACGACACGCTTATGAAGGGCATGCTGGGCTTTCTCCTTTTCGCAGGCGCGCTTCATGTCGATATGGGCGTCCTCTTTTTGCGAAAGTGGGCCATTCTTTCCATGGCGACCGTGGGGGTCGTGATTTCGACCACCATCATTGGCATTGCAACATTTTTTCTCTCAGGTTTTTTTGAGATTGAGATCCCGTTCCTCTATTGCCTTGTCTTTGGCGCGTTAATCTCCCCGACCGACCCTGTGGCTGTTATGGGCATTTTGAAAACAATCAACATCCCCGCCGAGCTTGAGGCGAAAATCGCCGGTGAAAGCCTTTTCAACGACGGTGTGGGCGTCGTCATTTTCACTATTCTCTTAGCGCTCGCGCT
>CAXMNO010000401.1:0-13903 GCA_964194655.1 uncultured Acidimicrobiia bacterium | reverse complement strand
AGCCCGGGCGGCAGCGCGGTAAGGGAAAACGAGAGCGACATGCGATATCCTGACAGTCATGGGCACCTCTTGCGAGAGTGCGCGGCGCGGGCTATTGGGTCAAGATTATGGATGGTTTGATGGCCGTTTGGATTTCGCATGGATCGGTGAGGCATGATTAGGCGTTCGGCACGAATTGCGTTGGAAATCCTAATTGGCCTTTTCCTTTTGGCCGCTATTCCAGTTGCGGTCTTGCTGTGGCGTCTTTCCAGCGGCCCGATCGAGCTCGATTTCCTAACACCTTACGTGGAAACGGCGCTTGAGAGAGCACTCCCCAATAGCAGTATTGAAGTCGGATCAACACAGCTCGCCTGGACCGGTTGGGGGCATTCGATCGATCTTCGTGCGCGTGATCTGGGCTTTCGCGATCTCGAAGGACAGATCGGTGTCTCCTTGCCTGAGGTTTCTCTCAGATTAAACATACAAGCCCTATTTAAGGGCGTGGTCGCGCCTACGTCGGTGCGCATTGAAGAGGCCAGCATCTACCTGGTGAGAAAAATCGATGGTGGTTTTTCCCTCGACTACGGTGGGGGCCAAGGTGAGGGCCAGTTTAACGATGAGGGCATAAGTCTTGAGAGCTTGCTTGCCCGCCTGACCGATGAACAGCAGCTTGATCAGCCCTTGATGCTGCTCAATCGCGTTCTCATTGAAAACAGTGTCCTCTTCGTGATCGATCAGAAGCTTGATAGCTTTTGGAATTTACCCTTAAGCAGGCTTGAATTGGTTCGCGATCCAAGCGGTATCAGCGGCGACATCTCTTTTGGTTTGGGAGAAGGCGAAAGCTTCGCTGAAATCGCGACCGCCTTTATCTATGACAAGCAAAGCGAAACGCTTGATCTGGCAGCAACCTATCAAGACGTATCGCCTAAGCTTTTGGGCGAAGCGCTAAACTTTCCAGAAGGCCTTTTGTCGCTTGATGCCCACCTTGAAGGCTCACTTGTGGCGACGCTGACAGTGGCAGGGGACTTGCTGCATTTTGGTGTAGAGGGCGAGACGGGGCACGGGCGCTTGAATTTAGCAGCGTTCGAGTTGGGGGATTATGAATTCCACGCCGGTTCGTATGAAGGCAGCTATGACAAGGCAAGCGGCAGCCTCACGGTTGCGGATTTCACGCTGCATCTAGGGGCAGAGGGCGCCCCAGGTCCTGTCCTTTCGATAAATGCCGATGTCCAAGGCGAAAGGGGCTTTTTAGAGGATGGCTCTATCGGGGCTGCGACATTCAAAATCGATCGCCTAGGTATTGCGGATCTGCGTGGTTATTGGCCTGAAGGCTTCTCAGATAACGCGCGCGACTGGGTCCTCGAGAACATCACCAAAGGTGAAGCACGTGATTTAGAGGCGGATCTTACTTTTTCCGTTGCTGAAGGCGGGGGGGATATCGAAATTGAAAGTCTGACCGGCAATTTCTCCGCCAACGGAGTTGAGGTGCATTATATTCGACCACTCCCACCAGTGACCGATGTTGCGTTAAAGACCACTTTCGATCTCGATTCCCTCCATTTTACTGCCAATCAAGGGCGTCTCGGCGACATTCGTTTGACAGGCGGTGAGATGCGCATCTGGAACTTGATTGCCGCGGTCGAGCCTGGAATTTTTGAGCAAGCGTCAATCGAGGTCAAAGCGCTAGGCCCGGTGAAAAGTGCGCTTGAGATCCTCAATCACGAGGAACTCGATCTTCTTTCCGGTCTCGGGATTGACCCAAATGGCTCCTCCGGCGAGGCGGATTTGCTTTTGACGTTCCTCATGCCCTTGAAAGCGATATTGCCCTTTGATGAGGTTGAAATTGCCGCAAGCGGCCAGTTGAGCGGCACGGGTCTGGGCGACTTCTTCTTGGGTCAGGATGTGAGCGAGGGTGAACTCGCGCTAGACGTCAATGGCAGCGGCATGCGCATCACGGGAAATGTGAAGCTGGCTGGCATCCCACTGGGTCTGGACTGGAGCGAGGATTTTGTGGGCGACAAAGGCTACCGCACACACGTCCGCGCCCAGGTCCCCTTCCTCGATGATGAGGGACGTAGCAAGTTAGGTATCGGGCTTGAGGACTACCTCTTTGGTCCCGTTGCGGCGAATATCTTCTTAACACTGCAGGAAGATGGAACAGGCGAAGTCAAGGCTGCCGTCAACTTCCAAGAAGCGGTCCTCTCGATCGAGCCCATCGGCTGGGAAAAGCCCGTGGGAGACGCGGGTGAGGGGAGCTTTGAGATAGCGCTTGATGGTGATCGAATCACCGGTTATCCGGAAATCAGCCTCAATACGGCTAATTTGCAAGCACGCGGCAGTGCCAAGCCCGGCTCAGACGGTGGCATTGAATTTTTGGAACTGGAAGAGATCAATTTTCCCGGCGGGAATCTTTTAGGTGTTCGTTCGCACTTTAAGGAAGATCTGGTAGAGATTGAGGTTTCGGGCGGGGTCTTGAATGCCGGATATTTCCTCTCGCTCGGCGAAGAGGAGCGGAGCGAGAAATCCGAAGGCGACGCTGAAGTCGCGCAGGAGTTTGATCCCCTCATCATCCGCACCGGCACGTTGCGCAAATTGATCCTCTTCGAAGGGCGCGAGCTTCACGATGCTAAGCTGGAGCTGCATCAAAATCGATTAGGCTGGGATAAAGTTCGTTTGACAGGTGAGTTGCCGTGGTCTTTGCGCTCTCCTTCCGTTGAGGCTGTATTGGATCAGCGTCCCATTCGTAACCAAAACCAAAACTCTGAGGTGAGTGACACAATTGAAATCGAGAACACCGATGATGATGCTCCAATAAAGGACGAACGAGATATCGGAATGCTCGACGTTGAATTTGGGGCGACCGGAGAAGGCGAACACAGGCTTCACATTACCTCCAACGATTTTGGTGCAGTCCTCAAGCTCTTCGATATCACCGATACGATCTTTGGCGGGAGCCTGGAGGCGACAGGCAAGGGGGCTGGCCCCTATCCAGCGCACCCGCAAATGATCCGCATGAAGGCGAAGGATTTTATCCTCAGCGATGCCGGAACGGCTTCCAGAATCCTCTCGCTTGGCTCGCTCACATCAATCGAAAAGCTACTGGCTGATGAGGGGATACCCATGCGCCGCATGGTGGGGGATGTGGAGTTGAACAACAACATCCTCTCCAGTGATCTTGTCCGCGCTTATGGTGGGGCATTGGGCCTGACAGCGAAGGGACGCGTCGACCTCGACCGGCAGGAACTAAATGTCGTCGGGACGATAGTGCCTGCTTATTCGATTAACTCTATCCTCGGTGAAATCCCGCTGTTGGGCGCGCTTTTGGTTGGCGGCGAGGGCGAGGGAGTGCTTGCAATGACCTACCGTGTGGGTGGCTCATTCGCCGAGCCGGATGTGAAAATCAATGCCTTATCGGCGCTAGCACCCGGTTTTCTGCGTGGCCTTGTAGGCGGCAACGGCAGCATTGATGAAGATGGCGAGCAGCCTTCCGCCCTGCCACGCGGCGATACCCCAGGAGGACCGCGCGGCGATTGAGTATCGGCGAAGAAGGTGCGTCGTCTGCCCTGGTTTTAAGGGAAGCCTGGGTCTTAAGGGAAATTCGGGCGATGCATCGTGAAGATGCTTTCAACCACGGTGTAGTCCATGTAACCCATACGCGCGATCGGCTTGATGGCGGTAATATCAACGAGGCCATCGGCCAGCACCGAATCGTCGATATGGATGCCCACAACCTCACCAAGGACGGCATGATTAGGATAGAGCGGGTCGTCGCTCGGCAGCTCGATGGTCTTGTAGTGCCGGCATTCCATATGAACGGGGCTTTCCGCCACGCGCGGTGGAGCCACCAGTTCGGAGGGAAGCGCGGTAAGGCCGGCGAGCGCGAACTCGTCAACAGCGCGTGGTGCGGGGGCGGATGATGCATTCATGGCTTCCCGCAGATCCCATGTCGCCATATTACAAACGAATTCCCCCGTTGCCTCGATATTGCTGATGGTATCTTTCAAGCCGCCTTCGCTGTGCTGTCCGCCGGGGCCAAAAACGATAATGGGCGGGGAGGAGCTAATGCCGTTAAAAAAGCTATAGGGCGCGAGGTTCACGCGGCCTTCTGGGTCCATACTGCTAATCCAGCCGATTGGGCGCGGCACGATGAGCGACTTAAAGGGATCATGCGGCAGACCGTGGCCCTGATTTGGTTCATAAAACACGCTTGAAACTCCATAGTTTCTAGGGCCGTTTTAAGGCCCGGTTTCGTAGCCTTTTAACTCTCTTGCAGCTTTATCAAGGCATGACGCTTTTTGCCTGCTGAAAGCTTGATCACGCCGCTTGAATCCAAATCGTCGTTGGTGACCATGCGCAATTCTTCTGCGATCTTCTCGTCATTGATCTTGGCACCACCCCCTTTGATGAGACGCCTTGCCTCCCCGTTGCTTCCTGCAAGACCAGACCTACGCATGGCTTCAAAGAGGGGGAGGCCCGCGCTAAGCTCTTCTAAAGACACTTCAATCGTCGGCAAATCGGTAGCACTGAGGCCTTCCTCGAAGGTCTCACGTGCTGTTTCAGCCGCGCGCGCTGCTGCTTCCTCGCCCCGGCAAAGTCTGGTTGCTTCGTTGGCGAGGATCTTCTTGGCCTCGTTTATTTCAACACCTTCAAGGGCTTCCAGGCGGCGGATCTCGTCCTCATGCAATTCGGTGAAGAAGCGTAGGAAGCGACCGACATCGCGGTCCTCGGTATTACGCCAATATTGCCAGTAGTCGTAAGCCGAAAGCCGCGCCTCGTTCAGCCAAATGGCGCCTTCCGCCGTCTTGCCCATCTTCGCGCCGGACGCCGTGGTCAAAAGGGGTGAGGTCAGGCCGAAGACCTCCTTTTGGGCTACCCGGCGCGTGAGTTCGACGCCGTTTACGATGTTCCCCCACTGATCCGAGCCGCCCATCTGCAAGACGCAGCCGCACCGCCGGTAAAGCTCCAGGAAGTCGTAGGCCTGAAGGATCATGTAGTTGAATTCGAGGAACGAGAGGTGCTGTTCACGCTGCAGGCGCAGCTTGACGGAATCGAATCCAAGCATCCGGTTTACGGAGAAATGGCGCCCATAGTCACGCAAAAATTCGATGTAATTGAGCTGATCCAGCCAGTCGGCATTGTTGACCATAACGGCATCGCTCTCGCCGTCGCCGAAGGTCAGGAATTGGCTGAAGACTGCCTTGATCCCCGCCATATTGGCGGCAATTTTCTCTTCATCGAGGAGTCGGCGGCTTTCATCCTTACCCGAAGGGTCGCCAACCTTCGTCGTGCCGCCGCCCATCAGAACGATCGGCTTGTGGCCGGTCTTCTGTAACGCCCGCAGGATCATAATCGGCAAAAGCGAGCCTGCGTGAAGGGAATCGGCCGTACAATCGAAACCGATATAGGCGATGATCGGCTCTTTCGAGGCCAGTGCATCCAAAGCTTCAGGGTCGGTGCACTGTTCAAGATAGCCGCGCTTGCTAAGGATCTTCAGAAATTCAGATTTATAGCTTGTCATGGAATGCCGACGTTTTAATGAATGCTTGTTAATGAGTATTGAGTTATCGGACGCTGGGTGGAGATTGCCCAGGCGGCGCCTCGTGTAACACACTCTCACTCTTGCGACAATTGGCCTTCGGCCTTTCGCGCGTTAGACTCCTCTTGGTGCTTTGAAAGGGAGAAGGTCATGTCAGCACTTTGGGCCATCGGCTTAATGAGCGGAACGTCGATGGATGGCATTGATGCAGCCCTCATAAGAAGCGATGGCGAGCGCATGGTAACGGCGGGTAAAACGCTCACATCCCCTTACGATGAGGCCTTTCGCGTGCGCCTTCGCATGGCCATGGGGGAACGCGGCCCGCTTGAGGAGTTGGAGCGCGACTTGACCCTGCGCCACGCATCCGCCGTGAAAGACCTTTTGCGCGTTGCAGATCTTGATCCTGGGGAGGTCGCCTTTATCGGGTTTCATGGGCAAACCATCGCGCACGCGCCTAGCGAGGGCTATACCCGCCAAATCGGCGATGGCGCATACCTCGCGCACGAAACAGGAATAGCCGTGGTATCTGATTTTCGCAGTCGCGATGTGTCTGAAGGGGGGGAGGGCGCGCCGCTTGCCCCCCTCTACCACGTTGCCCTTGCTGGGGAGCTGGAGAGGCCCATGGCGGTCCTCAATATTGGCGGTGTTTCCAATGTCACCTGGATCGGTCATGAGGAAGACCAGCTCCTCGCATTCGATTGCGGTCCTGGAAACGCGCTATTGGATGACTGGGTTTTGCAGAAAGCCGGTAAACCCTATGACCATGATGGGGAACTTGCGGCATCGGGAACGATCAATGCCAAGCTTTTGGACCAGCTTCTCGAAAACCTCTATTTCGCGCTTCCAGCCCCCAAGTCTTTGGATCGCTATCACTTCGACCCCACCCCCATCGCACATCTAAATGCAGCCGATGGGGCAGCCACCCTTGCTGCATTTACGGTGGGCGCGGTCGCGAAGGGATGCGCGCTCATGCCAGAGGCGCCCAGAAGGTGGTTGGTGACAGGCGGCGGCCGCTATAACAAGGCGATTATGGCAGGCCTTGCCCAAGCACTCGCCGTGCCCGTCGATCCGGTTGAGAGCGTGGGTTGGGATGGCGACCAACTGGAAGCGCAAGCCTTTGCCTACCTCGCTCTTCGTGTCGTGGCTGGCGTTCCGACCTCACTACCCGGCACAACCGGAGTGCCGCGCCCAACCTGCGGCGGGCGTATCGACTATCCTTGATTGCTTGGCCTTGATTGTTTGGCCCTAAATTTTCTTTAGTTCAGGCTTTCTTCTTTGTCTTAGCCGGGCTTTTCATCGCGCTTTGCAGGTAGTCTTCAACGTGGCCGGTGACAATATCGATTTCCTTGGCAAAGAAATGGTTGGCATTTTCAAGCAGCCGGTAGTCGATCTCAATGCCGCGTTGGGACGAGAGCTTCTCCACCAACTTTGCCACTGAAGGCTCGGGAACGATATCATCGCGCACGCCGTGGATAATCATCCCGGATGCCGGACAGGGCGCGAGGAAGGCAAAATCGTACATGTTCGCCGGCGGGGCGATGGAGATAAAGCTCGCAATCTCCGGGCGCCGCATCAAAAGCTGCATGCCGATCCAAGCGCCAAAGGAGAAACCGGAGATCCAGCAGCTCTCAGCATTGTCATTGATGCTCTGCAGCCAATCGAGCGCGGAGGCGGCATCGGCCAATTCCCCCTCGCCCCGGTCGAATTCGCCTTGTGAGCGCCCTACACCTCTGAAATTGAACCGCAGAACGGAAAAACCCTGGCGCACGAAAGCGTGATAAATATTGTAGATCACCTTATTGTTCATGGTGCCGCCATGTTGCGGGTGTGGTGGCAACATCAAGGCGATAGGCGCATTGGGTTCACCTGTGTGATGATAGCGACCTTCAAGGCGGCCCTCGGGGCCATTGAAAATTACGTCAGGCATTGCTGATTAGCCCCTTGTCTCAGTTCTAAAACAAGCATTCTATCGGCGCTGCCGAGAATGCTCTAAAAGACCAATTCCCACGCTCGGATATTCGATCTAGGCAAACTCCTGCACGTCATGTATCTTTTTGACTGGCTTAGTCAATACTTGACCATGGAAGTAGGGATCCCCAAATCGGTTTTCCAGTGATCTAAACTTTTATGGCAAAAGGTGCCGGTCGTATATCGGCCCCGCCAATATAAATAAACCCTCTATTTGGCGGAGCGCGATAATAGCACGAGGACAGAAGCCATGTTCAAGCATTTGATTCAAGAAATCGACTCAATGATGGCGCGCGACCCCGCCGCCGTCTCCCGGCTTGAGGTCGTCCTCTGTTATCCAGGTTTTCAGGCGCTGATATTTTACAGGGCTGCACATTGGCTCTGGGGCCGGAAATTTCGCCTGCTTGGCCGCTGGATTTCGCAGCTCGCGCGTTGGGTCACGGGGATTGAGATACACCCGGGTGCCGAGATTGGCCACGGCCTCTTTATCGACCATGGAATGGGCGTCGTGGTTGGTGAAACCAGCCGCATTGGTGACAATGTAACACTTTACCACGGTGTGACCTTGGGCGGTGTTGCACCCAGCGTCGATGCCGATAGCCAGCGCGACCAGAAACGCCATCCAACACTAGGCGATGATGTGATTATCGGCTCCGGCGCACAAGTGCTGGGCCCCATTACCGTTTCGCGCTGTGCCCGGGTCGGTGCGAACGCCGTGGTCACCAAGGATGTGCCGGAAGGTGCGACCGTCGTTGGCAATCCGGGAAAAGTTGTCCGGGTTGCCGGACAAAGGACGCCGGAGGCGCAAAAAAGCCGCTTTGTCGCCTATGGCACGCCGACCGGCGATATTCCAGATCCTGTTGCACGCGCGCTTGATGGCTTGCTGAACGAAGTGCAGTCACTTCGCGCACGCGTTAACGAATTGGAGACCAAGGATACTGGTGCCAGCGAAGAAGCCCTTGAGGAAGAAGCTGAAGACGAGCCTCGCAGCGAAGAGGGTTATGAAGGGCCAAAGATCGGATTATAGCTAGATCGGATTATCGCTGGGGCGTGGTGGCTTTGGGGTAGAGATTATAGAGGGTAGGGTGCGGTGAAACTCAGTACAAAGGGGCGTTATGCCGTCATGGCCATGGTGGATTTAGCGGAGCGCGCGGGCGATCGCCCGGTTTCGCTTGCTGACATTGCCGAGCGTCAGGAAATCTCGCTCTCCTACCTCGAACAGCTTTTTGCCAAGCTTCGTCGCGGTGGCCTTGTACGCTCGGTCAGGGGGCCTGGCGGCGGCTATCTCTTAGGGCGGCCAGCCGATCAAGCGCGCATCTCCGATATCATTCTGGCTGTAGATGAGCCCATTCGCGCAACACGCTGCCACCCAGGCCAACCCTACGGGTGTCGCGGGAATAAAACGCGCTGTATGACCCATGACCTTTGGGAAGAGCTGGGTAATCAGATTTACCTCTACCTATCATCTGTGAGTGTCGCGGATGTCGTAGACCGTCAGATTTTGGGAACCAGCGGCATCTTTCGCCGGGGAAATATGGATGCGAAGCCGGGGATCGGTTAAAAAGTTATGATTTCAAGGTCCCGGTGAGAAATGGCTAATCGACCTTCAGAAATTTATCTGGACTATAATGCGAGTGCGCCCGCGCGCCCTCAAGTGATTGAGGCTGTGGCAGAGGCGCTTGGAGATGTAGGCAATCCCTCCTCCGTGCACCGCGCCGGTCGCGCTGCCAGGGCACGGATAGATAAGGCGCGCAGGGATGTAGCATCACTGGTAGGGGGATCACCTGCGGGTGTCATCTTCACCTCGGGCGGGAGTGAGGCCAATAACCTCGCGCTAAAGGGTTTTCG
The DNA here is from genome assembly GCA_964194655.1 of uncultured Acidimicrobiia bacterium. Classification (GTDB taxonomy): domain Bacteria; phylum Pseudomonadota; class Alphaproteobacteria; order Kiloniellales; family Kiloniellaceae; genus JAJFGK01. The sequence continues at coordinate 4,572 of CAXMNO010000401.1, read as the reverse complement.
GGGCCACCGTCTTCTCATAAGCGCCGGGGAGCATGACTCCATCATCAATGCGGTCCCCAGTGCGACTCGGATTCCACTTCTGGAAAGTGGACTTATTGATCTGGAAGCGCTTCGCCGCTCTGTTGGCGAGGAGAAGGGGCCATTTCTGCTGTCCTTGATGTGGGCGAATAATGAAACGGGTGTTATTCAGCCGGTCGGGGAAGCAGCAAAAATCGTCCACGAGGCTGGTGGGCTTATGCATAGCGATGCGGTGCAAGCTGCAGGCAAGCTCGAAATCGATATGACCGCAAGCCGCATCGATCTGCTTTCCCTCTCAGCCCATAAGCTTGGCGGGCCGCAAGGTGTGGGTGCTCTTATTCTTCGCGAAGGGCTTGATATTGCGCCGCTCATAAAGGGCGGCGGTCAAGAACGCTCTCGCCGTGCGGGGACGGAGAATGCGGCTGGTATCGCGGGCTTCGGTGTCGCAGCCGGGCTTGCGAAAGAAGGTATCGCCGGTTATGGAGAATTGGCTGAATTGCGCGATTGTCTGGAGGTGCGGCTGAAAGAAGCAGCACCAGGCATCAAGGTTTACGGCGAAGGCGAGCCACGTTTGGCGAACACCTCTTGCTTTGGGCTTCGCGGCATGAAGGCGGAAACGCTGGTGATGGCCTTGGATTTGGCCGGTGTGGCGGTGAGTGCGGGCTCTGCTTGTTCCTCTGGCAAGGTGCGACCCTCGCATGTGTTGCAGGCCATGGGCGCGGATGAAGAGGATGCGGGTGCAGCTATCCGCCTCAGCCTTGGCTGGGCCAGTAAAGCGGGTGATTTGGAGCAATTTTTAGACGCTTGGCTCGCGCATTACCAGCGCAGTCAGGCAGCGTAACAAAGACGGCGTAGAGATGGGAGCGCCCCAAAATATGTCACAAGAAGGCAGTGCCTCACGAAAAGAGCGGGCGAGACCGATCTATCTCGACTACCAGGCAACCGCGCCGACAGACCCGCGCGTTTTGGATGCGATGCTGCCCTTCTTTAAAGAGAAGTTCGGCAACCCCCACTCGATCCACCACTCACTCGGCCAGGAAGCCGAAGAGGCTGTGGAGGAAGCGCGCGCCCAAATGGCAGGCCTTATCGGTGCCGACCCGCGCGAGATCGTCTTTACATCCGGTGCGACGGAATCGAATAACCTTGCCATCAAAGGCGCTGCGCGTTTTTTGAAGGAGAATAAGGGAAAAAGCCACATCATCACCGTTGCGAGCGAGCATAAATGTGTCCTTGAATGCTGCCGCAAGTTGGAGCGTGAAGGTTTTACCCTCACCATTTTGCCGGTTGAGCGTGACGGTCTAATCGATCTTGCAAAGCTGGAAGAGGCGATCACAGAGCAAGCGGCGTTGGTCTCCATAATGGCCGCTAACAACGAGATCGGCGTCTTGCAGCCCTCGGCGGAGATTGGCGCGATTTGCCGTCGCCGCGACGTTCTTTTTCACAGCGATGCCGCTCAAGCCGTTGGCAAAATTCCATTCGACGTTCAGGAATTGGGTGTCGATCTGGTCTCGATCTCGGGGCATAAGGTCTATGGTCCGATGGGGATTGGCGCGCTTTATGTCAGGCGGCGCCCACGCGTGCGCTTGATTGCGGAAATGGACGGCGGCGGGCAGGAACGCGGGCTTAGGTCCGGCACACTTCCAGCCCCTCTTTGCGTCGGCCTTGGGGAGGCTTGCCGGATCGCCGCGGAGGAAATGGAAGAAGAGGCCGTACGCCTCACAGCTCTTCGCGAAAATCTCTATCAGATCGTCGTCGGCTCTCTCGATGGTGTGGTCTTGAACGGGCATCGCGAAGCGCGCTTGGCTGGGAACCTCAACCTCTCCTTCCTGGGCGTCGATGCGGAGGAGCTTATCAAGGCTGTGCCACAGTTGGCGCTTTCGACGGGCTCGGCTTGTACTTCTGCTTCTGTTGAGCCCTCTTACGTGCTGAGTGCGTTGGGTGTTGATGACGAGGTCGCGCGCGGAGGTCTCAGGATCGGGATTGGCCGCCAAACCACGACTGAGGAGGTGAGCGAGGCCGCAACGATCTTGATTGAGGCCGTGCGTAAGCTACGCGCCCAGGCACCAAAAGCAGCGATGTAGAAGCGACGCAGTGTCGTTGGCTTAACACGAATGGTCGCGCGCGGATTGGAAATACTTTCGCTACTCCGCGATCTTACGGCGGTTTTACTTATTGGAGTTAAAAGGCAGTCATGCCGAAGCTGACCTTTATCGAAAAAGATGGCAACCGTAAGGAAGTTGATGCACCTAGCGGTTTGTCGGTTATGGAAATTGCGCACAAATTCGATGTCGATATCGAAGGCGCGTGTGAAGGCTCGCTTGCTTGTGCGACCTGCCATGTTGTCGTGGATTCTGCTTGGTTCTCGAAGTTGGAAGAGGCTTCCGAGGATGAAGAGGATATGCTGGATCTTGCCTTTGGCTTGACGGAAACCTCGCGCCTTGGCTGCCAGATTGTGATGTCGGAGGAACTCGACGGACTGGTGGTGTCGCTGCCAAGCGACGAGATGCCGAACCTGCTTTTGAACTAAGAAGCTAGGGCGCCACGGCCTGACTGGCGATAGCTGCAAAGACCTCATCCAACTCTTCAGCCAGATCCTTGAGAGCCTGGCCACCGTCGCTATAGGGCGCGAAGACGGCTGAGGGCTTCTTGTAGCTAAGATCTGCTGTGCCATCTGCGTTTTCTGTCAGATAAACGCGGATAGGCGCTTCTATGCCGGCAGGAATACTTGCCTCCAACATCGGGACGGCGAAGCGCGGATGATAAAGGCCGACGACCATGTTGCCGGGAATGGTTTTATCGAGCACCTTCTTCGCGCCCAAGGTCGCACTGGCCCTCGTTACGATACCCAACTTGTTCGCCTTGGCAGCCGCGTCCAAACGCTCGATCAAGTCCTGATAGCTGTGCGGGCTTTTATGGACGACCCAGCCTTCAGGCGCTTCGAACGACCAGGCTGGGTTCAAAGCAACGCCTATGGCAAGAAGCAATGCGGCAAAGAAAAGTATCGTTTTCCCAGTCATTTCCCACGCCTCCGAGACCTTCAAAAGAGCTATATTGGGAGCAATCGGCACGTCTAAATCGAGTGAATGGCTTGCACCACGCCTCCCTTTAGCACTATATCGCCGCTATGAGCGAGTTGAAGCTAAATTCCATGGGCTTTGCGAAGGCCCCCGGCGAGACCCGTGTGGTAGTGGCCATGTCGGGCGGTGTCGATTCCTCGGTGACGGCTGCTTTGCTGAAAGAGGGGGGTTATGACGTCGTTGGGATTACGCTCCAGCTTTACGACCACGGCGCCGCTTTGGCGAAGAAGGGTGCGTGCTGCGCCGGGCAAGATATCTACGATGCCAGCCGGGTCGCAGAAGACATGGGCTTTCCGCACTACGTGCTCGACTACGAAAGCCGCTTTCGCCAATCGGTGATGGAAGATTTCGCCGATAGTTACCTTCGTGGCGAGACGCCGATCCCCTGCGTGCGCTGCAATATGGAAGTGAAGTTCAAGGATTTGCTTGCCACAGCACGCGAGCTGGGCGCGGATGCGCTTGCCACCGGCCACTACGTGCGCCGCGTCCATGGGCAAGGCGGTGCTGAACTTCATTCAGCGCATGATGATGGGCGCGATCAAAGCTATTTCCTCTTTGGGACCACGCGCGAGCAATTGGATTTCCTGCGCTTCCCCCTTGGCGACTTACCGAAATCAGAAGTCCGTGCGGAGGCCGAGCGTCTCGGACTTGTTGTCGCCGATAAGCCTGACAGCCAGGATATCTGTTTCGTGCCGCAAGGATCATATGCCGAAGTTGTCGAGAAACTCCGCCCCGGCGCGCTGGAGGAGGGGGAGATCGTCCACCGCGATGGCCGTGTGCTGGGCCGCCATGACGGCATTATCAACTTCACCATTGGCCAGCGGCGCGGCTTGAAGGTTGGTGGGGAGAAGGAACCGCTTTTCGTCCTTGCCCTCGACCCTGAACGGCACCGCGTCGTCGTCGGCCCGCGTGCGGCGTTGGGGCGTGATCTGGTCAAGCTACAGGAAGTCAACTGGCTGGGCGATGGCGCGCCCGCTTCAGATGGCGAGGCGATCCAGGTCAAGCTGCGCTCCACCATGCGAGCCGTTCCTGCTCGCTATTTCCAAGGCGCTGAGGGCGAAGCGGAAATTCTGCTCGAGGAGGCACAGTACGGTGTCTCCCCCGGCCAGGCTTGTGTCTTCTATTCCGGAAGCCACGTTCTAGGCGGCGGCTGGATCAGGGCAGCCGAACAAAAGCGCGCGGCATAAAGCTTAGGCGGATTCTCAGGAAGCTGGAATGCCTCTCACGAAAAGTGAAGGGCCCCAGCAAACCGATCGGCGGAAACGTTACGGTTCACATGGGGCCCAGAGCGGCGTCAGTAGTAAGCTCGAATTTGTCTGAGAATTATAAATAGCTAGTTAAATCAATAATTTGTATAAAATTTTATAGTAATAGAGAAAAGAGAGAGGCCAGAAGGCCTCTCTCGGTGATGGCGTGGAATTCGCCTTGTTTGTGGGTTGTTTTAGGTCGTTCCACCCTCGGCGCCTTCACCGCCTTC
>CAXMNO010000400.1:0-3683 GCA_964194655.1 uncultured Acidimicrobiia bacterium | reverse complement strand
TCCTGCACGCTTTCATAGTAAGAGCCAGGCCCTCCATAGATTTCGGCTGTCGAGGGCCAGCACATCCAAGTGCGGCTATGGGGTGCGCCTTCTGCTGGGGCGTAGTAGGACATCTCGATATCGGACATCTCTGGCACCTTTTTTATCTTGAGCACGCATTTCCGTTTCGTTTAGGGGTGTCGCACGCCAGAATATTAGGGGAATCGCACGCCAGAATAATTTAGCTTGAGCTCAAACCATTACGATTGCTGACCTGATAAGCAAGGGGATCAATTATGCTCTATGACCATCGTACTTACACCTGCCACCCCGGTACCATACGCAAACAGCTCGCGCTTTATGGGGAGCATGGCTTTCCCGTACAGCTTCGTCACATCGGGCGCCCGCTACTCCACAGCGTAACGGAGATTGGTGACGTCAATTCCTATGTGCACATTTGGGTCTATGAGGATATGGCCGATCGGGAGCGAAAGCGCGCCGCGATGAAGGCTGATCCTGCCTGGGGAGCTTATTTGAAGCTCAGCGCTGAAGCTGGTTATCTAATCAAACAGGAAAATAAAATCCTGGTCGATTCACCCTTTATGGCAGGACTGGAATGATGAAACCTTGGAGGTGTTGCCGGTGTCCTTAATCCGGTGACATGCCCCTGGCAGCAAGCTCTTCGAGTGCCTTTTCAGATTTGTTCAAGTCTTCCAGACCCATCGCGCGAAGCACCTGCGGTGTTTTGGCGAATTGGATGTTCTGGTAGCCAACGATCTCGACACGGTTGCCCCAAGGATCAAGGAAATCGAGGAAGGGGCCGGGCAGGGTCTCGATTCCCAACTCTTCGAGCTTTTGACGCACGGCGTCCTTGTCATCGACCACAAGGCCGAAGTGGCGCTCATCATCGGGGCTTTGGCTCCGGCCCTTGGTGAAATTCATGAATTGGTCGCCCATGTAGATGAAGGCCATTTTGTTGCTCTTGCTCTTGAGCTCGAAATCGAAAAGCTGGCTGTAGAACGCTAGAGCCTCATCGATATCACCCACTTCAAGTGCAATATGGTTGAACCCCAGCGCTTTGGCTTTTCCGGTATTCGTCATAGCTCTTTTCCCACAAATGAAGGCATGAATAGTTATCTAGGCAGCCTTAGCGCCTCTTCAACCGGGGCTTAAGTGAGTTCGGCCTTAATTTGTATTTTTCTAATTTATTCGTGTGAGAAGTGATCTATGTCACATTCTTGACACAGTGTTTGGTGTAGGTATGGCGAGAGAAGCTAGAGGCAGACATTAAGGAGTCGTGCACGTGTCTCCGATCGATGAGAAGAACTTCCATTACCATATTGAGCCAACGCTCGATGAATTACTACGCGATCCGATCGTTCACCTTGTGATGCGGCGCGATGGTATCAATGAGGAAACGGTCCGGCGCTTTGCAAGAGAAGCCGCATTGAACCTGCAATCTTCCCAAACCCGGGCGTGTAAAGCTGCTTAAGGCCGGACCGTCTTCGATATTCTAAAAGCCTGCGACCGATAGTCCTTCAGGGAAGATAACGCGGTAGCCAAAATCGATATCACGGCTTTCGCCTGGCTCGTAGGTCGCATTCCAAACCAAAAGGCCTTCGCGGTCATCCGGGTTACGCTCGCTGGGCTCACTTGAGCTTCGGAGCAGCTCGACCTCAATTCTCTCATCACGCGAGACCGGTAGCTGATTGACCACCGAAATCGGCATGGCTCGGTCATGAAGATTGGTAATCACCATCTTATAGTGCCGCTCGGTCTGCTGGTTGCGGGTCAAGAGGCCTTCGCTGGAGCGTTCGCCCTTCACCATGCGGTACTCGACCTTTATGCGGTCATCGACGCCAAAGGCGGTCTCTATCTCTTCGCCCGGACGCACGAGTGGTAGCCAGTTCGTGCCGACGAAGGTGCCATCCCGGAAAAGCGAGATGCGCCCCGGTAAATACGGGCTATCCCGTTCAATTGTGTAGTTGGCGATCAAATAAGCGACTTGTTGGTGTGCAGGGACTGTCTTGGCCGACAAGTTGGCTTGGAAAGTATCCTCGCCGAGCAAGAAGTTTGCTGGGCTGTTATCTGCTGCAACGTGGGCCCGGCCGGGAACACGGTAATTCGCCGTGAAGGGGGCTGCTACCAGATTGGCTTCGCGGTGCACGGCATCGAGGAGATCTTTTTCCAGTGGTTCCTGGAAGCTTTCCGCAGGTGCATTTGCGTTACCAGCAGCACCTGCCACGCTTGCCGCTTCGTCCTCCGATGATCTGAGTTCAGACATCGCGCGTTTTTGCGCCAAAGGTTTCAAGTCTTGAAAATCGATCACCCAGGGCGGCAGCTCGACAGGCGCGCTGCTATGTCCAGGACGCGCGGTTGAGAGGGTGAGGGCCACATCCGTCCAGTCTTCCCCAGTTTGCTGCCTGACTTCGGCGCGCTGGACCAGGGTGATTTGCGGCTCATCGCTTTTAAGCCGCGCATCATAGATTGGCCGCCAGGATGCGCCATGTTGCTGGTAGCTGATCGTGAATTTTGCCATACCTGCATTTGCGCTTTCCAGCTTGATGCGGGCCTCGCTACTCGCCCGCGCGCCACTTTGGATGAGGCTCAGTTCGCGCTGGATCTTCTGTTGCTGCTTTGCCAGGGTACGTTTTTCCGCCTCCGCCGTGCGGATAAGGCGTAGGGCATCACTGGTGCCGTCGGAAAGCAAGGTCCATGCGAGCTGCCAGCTTTCCGGCTGCAAGCGTCCGCTATCTTCCCCGGAGTGATTTTGGCTCACCGATCCCATGGGCGCGTGTTGAGAGAGGTTGCGAATGAAATCCAGCTTCAAACGAGCCGCTGCTATGGTGTCATCGTGGCTTTGGGTTTCGTCGCGAAGGGCTTGAAACTCTTCTAGCAGGCGCCTTTCTTCGGCATGGATAAGTTCGGCCGCAAAGACCCGTTTTAGATCTGCCGAGCTGATGACCAAACCTTCCGGACCCCAGGCTGATATGCGCAAACTATCGGGTAAAAGCGCCTCGGGTAATTCAGGCACCACGATTTCATGTGCGCCGGCATCGATATCGATTTCGAAGGTGCGTTCTATCTTTGCGCGGTCTAGGTAGACGGTAACCGCGTCGATCTTGCTTTTAGCCTCATAAGTCAGTGCTGATGCTGGAATTGAATAGGCAAGGAGCATGAAAGGAGCCAGCAAGGCCACACGTGAAACTTTAGGGATAAAGCTTTTGCTTCTAAAAGGACCGGGCATTTAATCCTCCTGCTATTTTGGCGCCGAAAGGCTAGAGCACTTTCAGCAAAAGTGTGGGCGGTTTTGCGCCCGGAAAGTGCGTAATAATAAGAGCTTAGAGCGCTTTTCATGATCGAGAGATCATTAAACGTGCTCTAGGAACGGATCATGGCGGTCCAATTTCAATTTTTGCTGTACATTTCTTGACAGGAATCGGTTGATAACCCCACGCTTCGCCAGCCTGGATGATCCATGGAAAAGAATTTGCTCTATGAAGCCCCATTCCTGGGCGAGAAGGCGGAGAAAATCGGGCAAGAATGCGGCGTTTTGTTTTTGCGAGGGCCAATGCAAGAGAATTATAGGGATCTTTTCGATATCCCCGACGGGGTGAGCTGGCTCAATTGCGCCCAGCATTCGCCTGCTATGAGAAGTGTTTTTGAGGCAGGCTTGGCGGGCCTGGAATTAAAACGACACCCTT
>CAXMNO010000399.1:0-2820 GCA_964194655.1 uncultured Acidimicrobiia bacterium | reverse complement strand
GCTCCAACCCGGTGGTTTCAAGGCCAGGTCCCGGTCGCGGAAAGTTGGTTTAAAGAGAAGCATACGTGCTTGTTCCCGGCCCGTGAGGTAGGGAAATCCTTTCTCGCAAGCGGTGCTTTTAAAGGCGTAAAGGCGGTCGCCATAGAGGCCTGAAAAACTGGCAAAGGCTTCATCCAGTGCCTCACCACGCATGCTTTTGACGGGGTAGCGCCAAAGATTCCGAACCCTGCCCACGACTGTCATGATGGCCTCCCTCAAAGGTTTGGCGTTGCTTTAGTTTATTGTGTTTCTAGTTCCTTGCGAGCTTTTTCGAAAAGGGCTGTTAGATCGTCTTTCATACGGTCCTGGCCGACAAAGAACTGGCGTTGGTTGACAAGAAGATAATCTTCGCCGCCTTTGCTATAGTCTCGGATCTGTAGGTGAAGTCGTGAAACTGCAACCTGCGAACCCAGAGGAGGCGAAAATGCCCAGGTATCTCCATCAGTTCAGTTACTCGACCGAGGCTGTCGCGGCTATTACGGCGCGACCGCAAAACCGGAAAAGCGCGGCGAGTAAAATATTCAAGGCAGCAGGCGGCAAGCTGGTTGATATGTACTACTGCTTTGGGGACTATGACGGCGTTGTAATTTCAGATTTCCCCTCAAATGTAGATGCGGCATCCGTTGCGCTCATCGTTGGATCGAGCGGTTCGTTCTCCAAAATGAAGACGACGGTGCTGATCACGATGGAAGAATCCGTTGCGGCAATGAAAAAGGCGCACGATATCGCAGGTGCTTACAAGCCGCCCACTGGCTAAAGCTGGCTTAGGACGTAGTTAGGCGGCAGCGGAGTGTTTGAGCCGAAGCTCCCGCGTTATTGGGTGGGTTTCAGTGAAAATTGCATGCATGAAGCTGCGTTCGTCTGATATCTTGATAACGCGCTCAATGTCTTCCTGGGAAGCGGGGCTGTCGATGTCGACCACAACGTGCACCTTGGTGTAGCCGCAAGTCGCGTCGCTTTCCAGGCCAACAGCCGCAGTCCCATCGTATTCGCTGAGGATCGTGACCTTAATATCGTTGATTGGCACATCGAGCGAGGAGGCCCAACAGAGGTATCCGAGCGATAGGCAGCTTCCAAGAGCCGCGCGTGCCAAGAAACCTGGGCCTGGCATCGTGCTGTCACCGCCATAGGCTTTGTCAAGATCGACCTGCAGAGAGTTTTCCCCATCACGCGCGATGCACACTCCATCACTGTTCGTGATGATCGTCATTTCTTCCTGGCCTTGCGCGATTGATGGGCGAAGAGCGACGGCGTCGTGGTTGCGTTCCATTGCCGCCTTAATGGTATCCTGCCTCGACATAATCTCATCCCTCCAGATATTCGACTTCAAAATAACTGGCTGCTGCGAGAATTTATCAGTGAATGCTAACATGTTCTGGGCCAGGGCGCTAAGTTTGGCGACGCGTCTGGGAAGTCTCCACTTTCGAATCACAACTGGATGTTGTTCTAAGCGTGGATTTTTGTGGGCCCACGCGCTATCCTTTTTAGGTTCAAGGAGATAAATGCCGCGATGGAACGCCGCCTTGCCGCAATTCTCGTCGCTGACGTTGTTGGCTTTAGTGGCCTGATGGAGCGTGACGAAGAAGGAACGCTGCATCGGCTTGGCAATTTTCGGCGCTCGATTTTTGAGCCCATAGTCGCCGCGCATCGCGGCCGTATCGTCAAGCTGACAGGCGACGGCGCGCTTGTTGAATTCCAAAGCGTGGTGAATGCTGTTGACTGTGCTTTGGAAGTCCAATCGAGCGCATCCCAGCGCAATGGCGAGTGCCAGCCCGAAGACCGCCTGGAGCTACGGATCGGCGTAAATTTAGGCGATATTCTGATCGAAAGTGGCGATATCTATGGTGATGGCGTTAATCTTGCCGCACGGTTGGAACAGATCGCGCCGGTTGGTGGGCTCTGCATCTCAGATACCGCCTACGAGCATATCCAAGGAAAAATCAGCGAGCCCTTCAGCGATCTGGGCGAACAGAAAATCAAGAACATTGCCCGCCCGATAAGGGTTTGGCGTTGGCCATGCCTGGATCAAGTGAATGACGGGGCCGGCCCCCCAGGTGGCGCAGGTGGCCCAGGTGGAGAGCCTGAGAGTTTGGCCCAAGAACCTACTGAAAGCGGTCAGGCGTCTCTTGCCGTACTTCCGCTGGTGAGCATGTCTGAACGTGCGGACCTTGAATTCCTGGCCGATGGTCTAACCGAGGACATCATCACGTTGCTCTCACGTCTGCCGGGGTTCTTGGTCATCGCGCGCAATTCGAGCTTCATGTACAAGGGTAAGTCGCCAGATATTCGCGACGTCGGACGCCAGCTCAACGTCCGCTACGTCGTTGAAGGTTCTCTGCGCCCAGTTGCCGATAAAATACGCGTGACCGTCCAGCTCATCGAGGCAGAAAGCGGCAGCCACCTGTGGGCGGAACGCTTCGACCAGCCGGCTGAAGAGATCGAGGCCTTGCAAGATGAGATCACTTTAAGTATTGCCGCGCGCCTTGAGCCGGAGCTCGCCAAGGCGGAGATCGAGCGCATCCGCCGCCGTGGCTCCGACAATATGGATGCCTGGGCCTACTATAATCAGGCAAATGGCCTTTTGATGCTGAAAGGCTGGCACCGTGACACTTTCGCAGAGTCCGCCGAGCTTTTGCACCGGGCTATAGAACTCGATCCTGAGTTTGCACTCGCTCACGCCTATCTATCGCTTATCCTCGCACTTTCCCACATGTTTGGTTTGCCGCCGGAGGAGGATGCCGAAAGCCATGCAGTGGCGGCTGCGGATCTGGCCATGGAAAT
>CAXMNO010000398.1:0-3699 GCA_964194655.1 uncultured Acidimicrobiia bacterium | reverse complement strand
TCACCTATAGCCTCATCGCAAAGGACATCGTCTTACTCGAGCCGTGATCATTATGCCGTGATTTCAAAATCAGATCTGCCCGCGGTTTGTCGGCCCGTCCTTGATCGTTTTCTCAGCCGCGTCGCAAATTTTTTGCAAGGTAAAGGGCTTTGTGACGACGTCGCAGATCAGTTCATCGAGATTATGGGCGCGTTGGCGTTCCGCTGAATAACCGGTCATGAGAAGAACCGGTAATTCCGGGTGATCGCGTGTGACCTTTAAGGCGAGCTCTATGCCATCCAACTCCGGCATTACGATATCGGTGATCAGAAGATCAAAGCAGGTATCTTGCAGTGCCTCTAGGGCACCGATACCGTCTTCCACAGCGCGCACCTTGTGGCCGCGATACTCAAGCGCGCGCGTTACGAAGGTTTTAACCGCGGCATCATCTTCGGCCACCAGGATATTTGGCAAAGAAGCTTCTCCATAAAAAGTCTTGCTCTAGCGGGATTTCATCGTGGCGCATCATTTCATGGCCGACCGAAATACGATCGTAGCCAGCGGGCGTTAGCCTGGGACACTCCGTAAACAGAGACATAACCGCGCACGTCGAGAATCTCGTTCACCGCAGATTCTCACAATCTGACTTAATGAATCGTTAACCCTCATCACGCCCGGACGAAGGCACGCTCACTCCGTAACTTGTTCGATTAGGCCTTCTACAAAACCAACCGCATCTTGCATGAAAGACTGAGCGCTCTCGCTCTCGCCTTCTTCAGAAACTGGGCTTATCTCTGGACTAGAAAACGCTATCCTAATATTCGCGCCCTTTTCGGGGGGATTGCGGGCCGTCGTCTCGAAGTATGCGATTTCGCCCGGTGCGAGTTCCAGCGTGTCAGCAGTGAAAACCCAAAAGAAGACTTCATTACCGTCTGCGTCCGCCAAAGATGCATGGATCGCCGGCACCTTTACGGAAACATCGGATACATTCAAGACTTCTCCTTCTATAAACAGAACGCGATCATCCTCCTGACGCTCTCGAATCGAATTGACGTTCTGAATCTCAAGCCCTGTTCCAGGCAGCGGCGGGCCCAGGCCTATCAGCTGATAAAAACGCTCGGCCTGCGGTACGGCTGTCACGATTGCATCACGCCAAAACCATGCGCCGCCTAAAACCGAGGCAACGAATAAGAGCAACACGACCCAGCCCAAGGCGCCACCGGAACGCTCGCTTTGCTCGGCTTTAAAGGGAGCCGGCGGCAGAGGGGCCTCTAGCTTCACGCGATCTGTCAATAAATCAGCGCTGCGCTCTCGCCTGCGATGGGCCGTATCGAAAGGATCCGGTTCGACATGGCTGGCCTTTTGATGCCAGCTATGCGCGCACTTGCCGCAACGTACTTTTCGCCCACGCGTGCCCAAGAGGGAATCATCGAGCTCAAATCGCGTGTTACAGGCTGGACAGGATAGAATCATTCGAAGAAACTGCACTCCAATCAACCGCTTGGTCGAATAGTTACGGTTATATGGGTCGGAATAAGGCATGTCCAGCTGCGTTGTGTGCTTCTCCGTTCTTTCGACAAGCATAAATCAGGCTGAATAGGGCCGGATATATTGGGATCGCCGATTTGATTCACTTCGATAATGTTTCTCTGCGCTATCCAACTGGGCCACAGATTCTCAGCGATATTGATTTTTATATCGAACCCGGGTCTTTCCACTTTATTCTCGGCGAATCGGGTTCGGGAAAATCCTCGCTTTTGAGAATGATGTACCTGGGGCTCATGGCGACCAGAGGCCGAATTTCGCTATTCGGCCGGGATGTGGGGCGCCTTAGCCGGTCCCAGCGCGCGGAGTTGCGCTGCAATATAGGCGTCATTTTCCAAGACTTCCGGCTTTTAAACCACATGACGACAATGGAGAATGTCCTGCTCACCCAGGAGGTCACAGGGCGCGCATCAAAGAAGTCGCAAAGGGATGTAGCCGAGCTTTTGACGTGGGTCGGACTGGGCGATCACCTCTATTCTTATCCGGAAACGTTATCAGGCGGACAGCAACAACGCATAGCCATTGCGCGTGCGGTGGTCGGTCGACCCAGTCTTTTGATTGCCGATGAACCCACAGGCAATCTCGATAATAAGCTGGCCGTGCGGCTTCTCTACCTTTTTGAAGAGCTCAACCGATTAGGGACCACTGTGGTCATTGCAACCCATAACGAGAGCCTGACGCGCCGTTTCCCGCACGCGACCTTGGCGCTTCACGAAGGGCACGTCGTGTTCCAAGAGCCTATGTCTGAGAGGCTTTCTGACGAGCCCTTTTCCAGGGTGAGCGGGAAGCCCGCGCCATGAGCACAGGACGTCAAGGAATCCCGCTGGAGCGAGACATCTCCAGCCGCCTTCTGCCCTGGTTGCTGGCAATCATGGTCTATCTTGTCGCGCTCGCGCTCTATAGCGCCCTTGCCATGCACAAGATCGCGGGCCAGTGGGACGTAACACACAGCGCCCACCTCACCATCCAACTGGCACCCCCGATACTCGCTCTCAGCGATGAGACGACGGATGAAACCGAATTCAGCGCGGAACAGGAAGAAAACCTGGAGCGAATCCTAAGCCTCCTGCGCGACAAGCCGGAGGTTGCCAAAGCTAGACGGCTGAAGCGCGAAGAGCTCGAAGCCTTGCTTGAGCCCTGGCTGGGTGATGATGGGGATGCCGGTGATTTACCACTCCCCGAACTGATCGCCATTACCCTGAAGGAAGGGGCAGCACCCGATATCAAGGCCCTGGAAGAGGAAGTGCGCGAAATTTCCTCAGATGCTTTGGTGACCGACCACAAAAGCGGGCTTGAGGGGCTTGTCGACCTCGCGCTTTGGGTTCGCTTTGTCGCAGCGGGGGTCATAGCCTTAGTCGCCATGGCGGCGGTCCTAATGGCAATACTCATCACTAAAATGGGGCTGGCAGCACACGCCCATATTATCGAGCTACTGCATCTCATGGGGGCGGAGGATCGCTATGTGGCGTTACAATTCCAACGTCATGCGCTTTCGGGCGGGTTGATAGGAGGGTTGATCGGCCTGGCTGTTGCTTTGGCAACCTTTGCCGTGATTGACCAGCTAACGCGGGGTGTCGATCACCATCTTGTTCCCAACATATCTTTGAGCGCGCCACAGTGGGCAGCCTTTCTGCTGTTGCCATTGGCTTGCGCATTGGTCACAACGGTTACGGTTCGTGTCACCGTTCTTCGGAGTTTATCCAAGATGCCCTGAACTCACTTTTCTTGAGCGTGGCGCTCACACGCGTTAGGATTCGTGGATCATGTTGTATTTAATCATATTGTTTTTCTGGCATAGCGGCACGCGCGCGCGATGACCCGTAAATTCCTTTTGGTCCTCCTCTTGATCGTGAGCTTTTGGTTCGGTGGACTTTTGTGGTTCGCAGGCCAGCTTCCTCAAGGTCTCGCTGATAGTACGACCAAGGTCGAGGCTATTGTCGTGTTGACCGGTGGCATTGGACGCTTGCAACGTGGCCTCGACCTCCTCGAAGCCGATTTGGGTGAAAAGCTTTTCGTATCAGGTGTCTACCGCGGTGTTGAGGTGAACGAGCTTTTGAAGCTCTCCAAGGCGGCACCTGAAGAACTCGAGTGTTGCATCGCGCTTGGTTACGAGGCGGATAACACAAGAGGCAACGCGATCGAAACTGCACAATGGCTGTCCGATGAAGGTTTTAA
>CAXMNO010000397.1:0-1816 GCA_964194655.1 uncultured Acidimicrobiia bacterium | reverse complement strand
AATCACGCGGCCCTGTCCATGGCGCACAAGATCCACAGCCCTTGCTAGGCGATAGAGCGGACGTGCCAAGGTCCCCGCCAAATAGAGTGAGAGCAAAATCGTCATGGCTAAGGCGATGCCGAAGACGATCACAATATCACGTCGCCTCGAATCGACTGCCGCTTCCAGATCGTCGCCATCTTTCGAGAGCATCAACGCGCCCAAGACTTGACGATAACGCTTTACCGGCAAAGCCACCGTGAAAACCAATCTCCGGCGCCTGTCCAATCGCACGCGTCCGCCGCTTTCACCTGCCAGAGCTACTTCCACTTCAGGATAGTCACTCGCCCTTTGAACCGCGGCCTCGCGGTAAAGCGGCAGATCCTCGGTGTTCGTGAGCGGCAAATAATCCACGGCCGCATCAAAGATACGCCAAACATCCGGAAGCCACCTGTCATCGGGAGGCTCGAGCTCGATTACTTGTATCCGTGCGCCCGTCCCTGAGAGGACATAGCTGTCTGCAATTAGTTCGCCCGTCTGGCCAAAAACCCGTGCCCGTACGCCCGTATCGGAAAAAAGGACGCGCATCTGTTGGCGCGTTTCCAAGGGCTTTAGGAGATTTTCCCCAAGTTCGTCCGAGACGGCGGCAACATTGATCAATGAAAGGGTAAAGGCTCTTCCTTGGACCTGCAAAGATTCGATTTCAGCCGCGAGCAAGCTCGCCTGATACTGATCAAGGTGCAAGAGCCCCAGGATCGGGATGATCAATGCTGCCATATTTATGATCAAAATGCGCCGTGTGATCGGCGAACGCCAACCGCGCCGTGGCCTACGCGCACGTGCGGATTGCCCCTGCTGGGTCGGGTCCTTCTTGCCGCGGCTCCTTCGCGTCATACTCTAACCACCATCGCGCGCCGGGGTCTTCATGAAGCAGGCCCCTTAGTTTCGTAAATAACTCTCATGCCTCGGACCCGTCTCAACGGATCTGGGCGACATTACTCGTCCTTATAGCGGTAGCCCACCCCGTAAAGCGTCTCGATGTGCGAAAAGTCATTGTCAACGGCTTTGAACTTTTTCCGCAAACGCTTGATGTGGCTATCGATCGTCCGATCATCGACGTAGACGGAATCGCCGTAGGCTGCATCCATAAGCTGGTTACGGTTCTTCACATGGCCAGTGCGCTGCGCCAAGGACACAAGGATCAAAAACTCCGTCACCGTCAAGTTTATCGGAATGCCTTTCCACGAGCAAAGATGGCGCCCCGGATCAAGCACAAGATCGCCCCGCGAAATGGGGGCCTCACCCTCCTGAGGTTCCGTTGCCACACGCTCGCGCCGCAAAAGCGAGCGAATTCGCTCGATCAAAAGACGCTGGGAAAAGGGCTTGGTTATGTAGTCATCCGCGCCCATCCGTAGCCCCAATACCTCATCTATTTCCTCATCTTTGGAAGTCAGGAAAATGACCGGAAGGTTGGTCGTTTTACGCAAATGCCCCAAAAGTTCCATGCCGTCCATACGCGGCATCTTGATGTCAAGCACGGCCAAATCGACAGGGTTTGTGGAAATCCCCCTAAGAGCTTCTGATCCGTCCAAGTATGTACGAACCTTAAAGCCTTCATCCTCCAGCGCTATCGAAACACTGGTTAAAATATTGCGGTCGTCATCTACTAAAGCGATGGTCGGCTGCATCGGGACACTCCTTCTCTATACCCTCAAATACCCATCCGGCTCATTATTACCAATCCAACAATCTAGTGGATCGGGCCTTATTTGGGGACGTCGGCTTTAGTTTAGCGCTTTTCTTTGCTCAAGTGAGGCAAGAAATTCCCAAAAACTTC
>CAXMNO010000396.1:0-7262 GCA_964194655.1 uncultured Acidimicrobiia bacterium | reverse complement strand
CTGCAGCACCAGCTCTCACATCGGCAATGGCCGCATCGGCTTCTTCTCCCCTTTCGGCGCGCCTCAACAAGGGGGCCATAATCGTAGCGCCCCTGCCATCATCGACGAAACGCCGATAAAGGGCAGCCGCTTCTTCGCTTCGACCGTGGCGTTCATAGAAATTGCCTGCAATCCAAGCAAGCCGCAACGACGGCGCACTACTAGTCGCGATCGCCTTCTCATAAGCGAGCGAAGCGGCCTCTACATCCCCGGATAGCTCAGCCACCAACGCACCATGGACGTGGCGCAAAAACTCAACACCATTATTGCTCAGCTCGGCATCGAGAATTTGCCGGGCTTCCTCTTGATCACCACGCCCAAAGGCGATCCAAGCGCTTAGAAGCGGCTTTAAAAGAGAACCCAAACCACGTTCCGGCATTGCTTCTAGATAATTTAAAGCGGCATCCCAATCTTCATCCGCGATCCCGTCGATCGATAGCAAGAGGTTCGCCGTTAGATGGTCCTGGTTCAATTCCATCAAACGGTGTGCGAGCGGCCTGGCCTCCTCAAGGCGCCCTTCGCCCAAGAACAGCGCAAAGGAACGGTTCAAGATTTCCGGATCATCAGGCGCCCCTTGAAGGGCTGTCGCCATATAGTCTGCGGCGACCAACATATCGCGTGATAGGGTCGCGCTCAATCCTGCAAGGTAAGCGCCGTAGGGGGAGGT
Organism: uncultured Acidimicrobiia bacterium; assembly: GCA_964194655.1. Taxonomy (GTDB): domain Bacteria; phylum Pseudomonadota; class Alphaproteobacteria; order Kiloniellales; family Kiloniellaceae; genus JAJFGK01. Next base: position 6,556 of record CAXMNO010000396.1, on the reverse strand, counting down.
GATTTCCGGCACACCCTCTTGCACATCGCCATCAGATGGCACGGCATCAGTTGATTGGGCGAGCGCAGCACCGGGTAATATGCCCATTAAAGCCACGCCCAAGGCAAAAAGGAACACTCGGTCGCGACGATGCCTATTTCTCTCGTTCAAAAACCCAACTCCTTTGGTCTGCTCCCCGAGTGGCCCCCTAGTGCTGACCAAAAGGCCTTATAGCGACTTTAGACCATGAGGCCAGTAGTGTAACCGCCACACCCCTCTCGCCTCAATGCATAGATAGCACATACCTATGAAACATTGGTTCACTTCAACGCGACGACAAGGGGGTGGGGGAAACTCTCGCCGAACACCCTCTCAATGACCGTATAGTCACAAGCCCCCTGAGCCCCAGCGTATGATACCTTAAATTGATTGCAGAAACGAAAAAAGGCGCGGGAAACGCCGCCCCCGCGCCTTTAGCAATAGATCTCAATAATTGCGTATCAGGTATCCAGGAAAGAGCGAAGCTTCCTTGAGCGGCTGGGGTGCTTCAGCTTCCTTAGCGCCTTAGCCTCGATCTGGCGAATACGCTCACGGGTGACGGAGAACTGTTGACCAACCTCTTCAAGGGTATGGTCGGTATTCATCCCGATGCCAAAACGCATACGCAGCACCCGTTCTTCACGTGGGGTCAGACTGGCAAGGACCCGTGTCGTGGTTTCACGCAAGTTGGATTGAATAGCGGCATCGAGCGGTATAACCGCATTCTTGTCCTCAATGAAGTCGCCCAGATGGCTATCTTCCTCATCACCAATCGGCGTTTCGAGAGAGATCGGCTCTTTAGCGATTTTGAGAACTTTGCGCACCTTCTCCAGCGGCATTACGAGGCGGACGGCCAGTTCCTCCGGCGTCGGCTCGCGGCCAATCTCGTGCAGCATCTGACGGCTGGTGCGCACCAGCTTGTTGATGGTCTCGATCATGTGGACCGGAATGCGAATGGTGCGCGCCTGATCAGCGATAGAACGCGTGATCGCCTGGCGGATCCACCATGTGGCATAGGTCGAGAACTTATAGCCCCGGCGATATTCGAACTTATCGACGGCCTTCATCAGGCCGATGTTGCCCTCTTGGATCAAATCCAAAAATTGAAGGCCACGGTTCGTGTACTTTTTGGCGATCGAGATAACCAGCCGCAGGTTCGCTTCCACCATCTCGGTTTTGGCTCTGCTGGCTTCCTTCTCGCCGGTTTGCACCGTCTTCACGACACGGCGGAATTCGCTGATCGGAAGCTCGCATTTAGCGGAAATATCAGAGACTTCCTTACGGATAGCCTTTACTTCCTCACCATGGCGGTCAGCGAATTTGGCCCAGCCCTTGCCGGTCAAGCGCTTCACCCGCGAGACCCAGCGTGGATCCAGCTCACGCCCTTGATAGTGCTGCAAGAATTCCAAGCGATTGACGCCACGCTTTTCAGCAAGACGCATAATCTTGCCTTCAAGCTGCATCAGCTTCCTGTTATAGCCATAAAGCTGGTCAACGAGCTGTTCGATACGGTTGTTGTTGAGGTGCACCTTCTCCATAAGCTCAATGACCTCATGGCGCAGCTTGTCATAGCGCCTTTCGGTTTGCGGCGGAACTTTCTCGCCCTTCTGCATGGCGGACAGGCGCGTTTCCTGCACCTTATCCATTTTCTTCCAGGTCTTGGCGATCTCATCGAGCGTTTCCAAGACCTCAGGCAGAAGAGCGGCCTCCATCGCGGCGAGAGAGATTGAGGATTCCTCCTCCTCTTCATCTTCTTCACTCGCTTCGTTTCGGCTGGCCTCTTCACCGTCTTGAGCCGGCTCATCCTCATTCGCAGGTTTGGGTTCTGCAGGCTTTGGAGGTTCGGCGTTGACAGCGTCCGCCTTACGCTCTTCTACGACAGGCGTTAGCGTATCCTCATCACCCTCTTCTTCGTCTTCATTCTCGACGCGCGCGATATCAGCCTCATCCGGGCCGCCGCCATATGTTGCGTCCAAATCGATGATCTCACGAAGGAGAAGGCGGCTATCCTTCAAAGCCTCACGCCAGTCGAGGAGCGCGCGGATCGTCAAAGGCGATTCGCAAATCCCGCCGATCATCTTTTCCCGGCCAGCCTCGATCCGCTTGGCAATGGCGATTTCGCCTTCGCGCGATAAGAGCTCGACCGTGCCCATTTCGCGCAGGTACATACGTACAGGGTCATCCGTACGGCCGATGTCGTCGTCAGCGATGTTACCTGCTGCTGCGGCCTGCGTGCCCTCTTTTTCAGGTGCGGCCTCAGTATTGGCGCTTTCCTCGGCCTCCTCGCTTTCGATGACGGTGATCCCCATCTCCGAAAGCGCGGTCATGGTATCCTCGATCTGCTCGGAGGAGACCTGATCGGGCGGCATAGCCGCGTTCAGTTCGTCGTAAGTAATATAGCCACGCTCTTTCGCGCGCGCGATCATCTTTTTGACGTCGGCAGCCGTCGAGTCCATCAAAGGACCTTCAGTCCCTTCCTCGCGGTTTTGCGGCGTTTCGGTGGATTCATTCGCCTTCGTGGCCATCGGACTTCACATCCCACAATGTTCTGCTAATTCGGTTTTGCCTTAAACAATCAGATCAACACCAACTGCCTAAAGCCCTTCATCGACCATTTTCCTCAATCGTCATCGAGCTGTTGACGTGCACGTAAGCGTTTAAGAGCGTCTTCGCTCATTTCTTCGGCCAGATGGCGCGCTGCCTCATCAAGTTCCGATCTCAACAACGGTCGTTGAAGCTCCCGGACCACAGAAGAATAGCCCTCCCGCGCCTCGGCTTGCGTGGCTTCGGGATGGGCAAACCTTCCGTGCATCAATACCTCCGGACTTGATAGCTGATCCATCAGTCCAGAATACCCCTCGTCGCGTAGGTGGCACTTCATGGCCTCACTGTCAAGAAGCAGCGTGGAAGATTGATCTAAATCTCCCTTTTCTTCCTTCTCGCCGACCGCCAAAAAAGCCGAAATCAGCGAATCGCGCAGCCGCTTCAAATCGGGGGAAGAAAAGGCCAAAGCGCTTATTTCCTCCAATCGCTCTTCGATCAAAGGCGGATGATTGATCAAAAGAGCCAAAAGAAGCTGCTCGCGGCGGCGGCGCATGCGATTTTCGGGGTCTTGCGCGCCGGCAACTTTCAAAGCGTAACCCGGAGGACCGATGGCAGAGCCCAAGTCTGCTAGGCGCGCGCGTCCGCCCCGCCCTTGGCCCATAGGTACGCGCCAGCTTCCCGGGTGGTTACCACCTTGCCAGTTTCCTCTGCCCCCACCCTTGCCAGCATTGAAATCTCGCTGCCCACGCCGGGGGAAGGCACCGTCGTAGCGCGTCATCAAGTCATCGAGATAGTCCGCTGCGAGCTCGCGGTCCTTTAAATTCGTGCAAAGGCTACGAAGATCGCGCCTGAGAGCTGCTCTCCGCTCAGGCGTTGAGAGATCGCGGCCTTGGCTTTCCTTAAGCCAGAGGAGATCGACTAGGGGAATGGCCCGATCCAACAAATCGCGCAGAAAACCTGCGGCTTCACGCTGTAACAAACTGTCGGGGTCCTCACCTTCGGGCAAGAAGGCAAATTGCAAACTAACACCAGGCTTCAGAATTGGAAGGGCACGTTCAGCCGCTCGTTCGGCCGCGCGACGGCCAGCCTTATCGCCATCAAGGCAAAACACCGGTTCGGGAACAAGACGCCAAAGTTCTTGAATTTGTTCCTCCGTCACGGCTGTGCCGAGTGGGGCAACGGCTGAAGGGAATCCTGCTTGAGCTAAAGCGATCACATCCATATAGCCTTCGGCCACGATGACCTCGTTCTTGTCACGCGCAGCCGAAAGCGCAGAAGCGTGGTTATAGAGGACCCGGCCTTTGTGGAAGAGTGGCGTATCGGGCGAGTTGATATATTTCGCGCGGCTCTCGCCCATCGTCCGGCCACCAAAGGCAATGACACGGCCTCTACGATCGGCAATAGGAAAGATGATGCGGTTGAAGAAGTAATCGCGGATCTCACCCGCGCCTGGACCGCCCGTTTCGTCGTCGGCTTCTGGAAGCTTGATAAGGCCCGCTTCAGCTAGAAGATCCGGCTCAAACCCCTTTGCGCGTAAGGCGGCGAGAAGGCGCCCGCGCTCGGCCGGTGCGAAACCTAGGCGAAAGCTGCGAATGGTCGCCTCTGATAAACCCCGCTCGGCCAAATAATCGCGTGCCGCGTGGCCTGGGCTTCCCCAGAGAGCTTCTTCGAAATAAACCGCAGCGGCCTCTAAGGCCTCAAGCAGACCTTTACGCCTTTCCCGGCGCTCGGGATCTTCGGGTCGGTCGCGCGGAACCTCCAAGCTCGCTTCTGCTGCCAGCTTCTCCACAGCTTCTGGGAACGAGAGCCCTTCGGTCTTCATCACAAAGCCAATGGCATCGCCATGCTCCCCACAGCCAAAGCAGTGGAAGAAACCTTTATCGTCGCTCACAGTAAACGATGGCGTCTTTTCCTTATGGAACGGACATAGACCTGTATGTTCCTTGCCTCGGCGAGTGAGCTTTACGCGCCTGCCGACGATGGCCGAGAGGAGGTGCCTCCGTGCCAGCTCATCAAGGAACTCCTTGGGAAAAGCCATCGTCGCTCCTGCCGGTGGAAAGGCATGCTGCCAGATCCCACGGCGAATTTGGTGAAATAGAAACCCTGGACCGCTTCGCAGTTTAGCGCAATTCCCAGGTCACTTCTCCAAATTTCATAACATGGAAGATCAAAAAGGGTAGGATCGACGAAGCCGCCTTGCCGCACCCTTACATCAAGCGCTTCTTGACCTCGCCGCCGGCCTTTCCGAAATCCATGCGCCCGGCAAATTGTTGCTTCAAGTGCCCCATCACCCGGCCCATGTCTTTAATCGACTCAGCGCCAAGCTCGGAAATCGCAGCTGCAATCGCATCTTGCGTTTCCGTCTCCGTCATGGGTTTGGGCAAAAATCCCTGGATGACTTCGATTTCCTGCGCTTCACGCGCGGCAAGATCCTTGCGTCCGCCCTTCTCATACATGTCGATGGAATCACGGCGCTGGCGCACCATTTTTTGCAGCATTTCCAAGATTTCGTCGTCCCCGACACCATCGGTCTTGCCGCCGGTGCGGTTGGCAATTTCCCGGTCCTTTAAAGCTGCCATTATGAGCCGAAGGGTCGATTTCGCAATTTCATCCCTGGCCTTCATAGCCTCCTTAAGAGACGTACTGATATCCTGACGTAACATATGTTCTTACACCTCAATTGATCGTGGCCGCGCGAGGGTAGCGAAATTGCTCAAAAATGGCAAAGCCCTTAAATAATATTTAACCCATTGATTTCATGTCAAATATTTCTAGGCCCTTGACTTGACCCGGAAGCGGCGATGACGTAAATAATGCGCCAATTCTTAGGGCCTTCCCAAATGAGCGATAAAATAGACACCTTGGTGCAGCAAACGGGTCAATCCTCCAAGGCGCCCCTATCAAAGGCACCTGCTGGGGCGACGGCTGCACTTGTTTTGGCAGATGGGACGATTTTCTGGGGTAAGGGCTTGGGTGCAACCGGCGCTGTTGCTGCTGAGGTCTGCTTCAACACCTCCATGACCGGCTATCAAGAAATTCTAACAGACCCTTCCTATGCCGGACAGATTATCGCCTTTACTTTTCCCCACATCGGCAATGTCGGCACCAACGACGAAGATATGGAGACGCCAACACCGGCGGCACGCGGCGCGGTCTTTCGCGAAGATGTGACCCACCCCTCCAGCTGGCGCGCAACCAAGCATTTCGATGCATGGCTTAAATCCATGGGGCTGATTGCGATTTCGGGCGTGGATACGCGCGCGCTCACCCATCGGATTCGCGATTTAGGGGCACCTGAGGGCGTCATCGCGCATTTGCCGGAGGGGGCAACCTCTTCTCAGTTCCCCGATGGCGTAATCGACCCGGAGGCTCTCAGGCACATGGCTGCGAATTGGCCTGGACTTGAGGGTATGGATCTCGCGAAAGAGGTTACCTGCCGCCAGACCTACCAATGGGACGAGACTATTTGGACGCTTGGTGAAGGTTATGGGCGTCAAGAAGCGCCTCATTTCAATGTCGTCGCGGTGGATTTTGGCGCAAAGCAGAATATCTTGCGCTGCTTGGCCTCAGAGGGTTGCGCGGTGACCGTCGTCCCGGCCGCGGCAAGTGCGGAGGAAATTCTCGCCCATAAGCCAGACGGTGTCTTTCTTTCCAACGGGCCTGGCGATCCGGCTGCAACCGGCGTCTACGCTGTTCCGATGGTGCAAAAGCTTTTGGAATCGGGCTTGCCAATTTTTGGTATTTGCTTGGGTCACCAAATCCTAGCACTAGCGCTCGGTGCCAAGACCCGCAAGATGCACTTGGGACACCGTGGCGCCAACCATCCGGTAAAAGACCTCCTGACAGGTCAAGTTGAGATTACAAGCCAAAACCATGGCTTTGAGGTCATTACCGATTCGCTGCCCGATGGTATCGAGGTTTCTCACGTCTCGCTCTTCGATGGCACGAATGAGGGCTTGCGCTTGAAGGATCGCCCCGTCTTCTCGGTGCAATA
>CAXMNO010000395.1:0-3001 GCA_964194655.1 uncultured Acidimicrobiia bacterium | reverse complement strand
GAAGGTTTCAGCCTCCGCACCTCCGGTAATGTGGCCGAGAAGTGCGCCAATCGCGGTCGTTGGAGGGGGTGGCGCCTCGGATGCACTGCCAAGTCGCTCTGCCGCGGCAAACCTTCCCGCCAAAAGGCCGATGGCTGCAGATTCGATGTAGCCTTCCACGCCGGTAATTTGTCCGGCAAACCGCAAGCGTGGCTCAGCCTTCATGCGAAGGCGCGCGTCGAGCAGACGTGGAGAATTGATGAAGGTATTTCTATGAAGGCCCCCGAGACGGGCGAATTCGGCCTGCTCCAGCCCTGGAATAGAGCGGAAAATGCGAACCTGCTCGCCATATTTGAGCTTAGTTTGGAACCCGACAATATTATAGAGGGTCGCAAGCGCGTTATCCTGGCGCAGTTGGACTACGGCATAGGGTTTTTCTGCGCTATGAGGGTTGGTCAATCCAACCGGCTTCATCGGGCCAAAGCGTAGCGTCTCCGGCCCCCGTTCGGCCATGATTTCGATTGGAAGGCAGCCCTCGAAATAGGGCGTGGTTTTCTCCCACTCCTTGAAGTCGGTTTTTTCGCCCTCCAGCAAAGCTGTGATGAAGGCTCCGTATTGCTCTCGCGTGAGTGGGCAATTTAGATAGTCAGCCCCTTCACCCTTGTCATAGCGCGATTGGAACCAGGCTTTCGACAGGTCGATCGAGTCCTTATGGATGATCGGCGCGATTGCATCGAAGAATGACAGATAGCTCTGACCGCTCAATTTCGCGATCGCATCTGCCAAGCCCGGGGAGGTGAGGGGGCCGGTCGCCACGATAACGCTGTCCCATTCCTCAGGCGGCAAGCCATCGATTTCTCCACGCTCAACGCTAACTAGCGGGTGGCTCTGAAGGCGTTTTGTTACCGAATCAGAAAAAGCATCGCGATCAACGGCAAGTGCGCCCCCGGCCGGCAGGCGCGTCTCGTCACCGGCGCTGAGAATTATTGAGCCTAGACGGCGCATTTCCTCATGCAAAAGGCCAACGGCGTTGTTCTCATAGTCATCAGAACGAAAAGAATTGGAGCAAACGAGTTCGGCAAAACCCTCGGTATGATGTGCGTCGGTTTTACGCAGTGGCCTCATCTCGTGGAGCACCACGGGCACGCCCGCATTGACCAGCTGCCAGGCAGCTTCGCTACCGGCCAAGCCGGCCCCTATAATATGAACTGGCTTAAGTGCTTTGCTCACGCAGAAGATCCTTTTAATGTCTCTCTGCGGGGATTAACCGCATTGCCGGTTTGGCGTCAAGGTAAGCTGCACTTCGATACGAAGGCAATCATGATACTTGATCTTTCGTCTCAGCGATGGAAACTCGCGCTCCGGTCACCCAGCAAGCCATTCGGAATTGAAGGATGATAAAGTCAATTTTGAAGCATCTGATTTTGCTAACTCTGCTGGGTGCTCTATCGGCTTGTGCAAGCATGGCAGACCGTTTGAGCTGCAATGAAGAGGTCCTTATTGGAACCTGGAAAGCCGACTGGCGGTTAGAAATCTGGACCTTCGAACCCGACGGTACGCTTCAATGTGAGGGCTTATGTAACTACGGCGCTGAATTCGGCTATCCAGAGAGGTGGGAGGGTGATGAAAGTGCCAACCTTTGGTCTGGTGGAGTGGAATATTTAAAGCTTCATTTCACCGAATTCACCTTTGAAGGAACGGAAGGGGCCTTTCGCTGCGATGTCAACGAAGAGGCGACCCTCCTTATCCTGGATCCTATTGCGGGGCCGCCCTTTACCTTTACGCGCTTTGAAGCCGAATAGCTCTAAGCCCTTTTACGTTTCTCAGTTTGATCGAGGTAAGACGCGAGAAAAGACCCGGTATGGCTCTCAGCGACCGCGGCAACCTCTTCAGGTGTGCCAGCAGCTACGACCCGGCCACCGCCATCCCCGCCTTCGGGACCTAAGTCGAGGATCCAATCGGCTGTCTTAATGACTTCCAGGTTATGCTCGATGACCAAAACCGTATTTCCTTGCTCCACCAGGGTGTGCAGAACCTCCAACAGTTTTTTTACGTCATGGAAATGAAGGCCCGTCGTTGGCTCATCCAAAATATAGAGCGTTTTACCTGTCGCCCTTCTGGAGAGCTCCTTTGCCAGCTTAACGCGCTGCGCCTCACCGCCTGAAAGGGTCGTTGCCTGTTGCCCGATTTGGATATAGCCGAGGCCGACCCTCTGCAAAGTCTCCATCTTCGTGCGGATCAAGGGCACGGCCTTGAAGAATTCAGCGCCTTCCTCAACCGTCATGGCAAGGACATCGGCAATAGATTTGCCCTTGAAGGTGACTTCCAAGGTCTCACGATTATAACGTTTGCTCTTACAAACATCACACTGGACGTAAACGTCGGGTAAGAAGTGCATCTCAATCTTAATGATACCGTCGCCCTGGCAGGCCTCACAGCGGCCACCCTTTATGTTGAAGGAGAAGCGGCCAGGTTTGTAGCCTCGCGCCTTAGCCTCGGGCAGGCCTGCGAACCATTCCCGGATTGGCGTGAAGGCCCCGGTATATGTTGCTGGGTTTGAGCGGGGTGTCCGTCCAATCGGCGATTGATCGATATCGATGATCTTATCCAGGAACTCAAGCCCCTCGACGCTATCGTGCGGAGCGGGCTGCGCACGGCTGTTGTGAAGACGCCGCGCGAGTGCTTTATAAAGCGTCTCGACGATCAAAGTGGACTTTCCACTTCCAGAAACACCCGTCACACAGATGAATGTACTAAGCGGCAACTTCGCACTCACGTTTTTAAGATTGTGTCCTCTAGCGCCCTTGATCGTTAGTTGTTTACCTTTGCGGCCTTTTCGCCTCGTAACGGGGACCTCGATTTGCCGGAAGCCCGTTAGGTATTGCCCGGTTAAGCTTTCCGGGCATTGCATTACGACATCGGGCAAACCCGATGCAACAACCTCCCCACCATGAACACCCGCACGCGGTCCCATATCCACAAGGTAGTCGGCGCTTCTAATCGCATCCTCGTCATGTTCGAC
>CAXMNO010000394.1:0-13102 GCA_964194655.1 uncultured Acidimicrobiia bacterium | reverse complement strand
CGAGCAACCATATTGGCAAAATTGTGCTGGTTATGGAGGAATCTGAGGGCTGAACTGCGAAAAGGCCCTTGGCTGCGGACGACTTTCGCGCTATCCAACGAACAATTATTTTCACTGGCAGCCGGACCCATGCTGCCGCGGTTGCCCTAGCGGGCTCCCGGGAAGGAGGAGCAATGTCTTCGTTACCCCTGATGCCAAAGGCAACAGCCGTATGGCTTGTCGACAATACCACGCTGGCTTTCGACCAGATCGCCGAGTTTTGCGGCCTGCATCCGCTCGAAGTTCAAGGTATTGCCGATGACGAGGTCGCAATTGGCATTCAAGGCCAAGACCCAATCAGCACCAACGAGCTTACCCGTACGGAGATCGGGCGCTGCGAAGGCAACAGCAAAGCCAGACTGCAACGCGCGAAGACCAACCTGCCCTTGCCAAAGCGGCGGACGAAGGGCCCGCGCTATACACCTGTCGCCAAGCGCCAGGATAAGCCCGATGCCATTGCCTGGTTGCTGCGCCACCACCCGGAATTGAAGGATTCGCAAATCGTAAAGCTGGTCGGCACGACAAAGAACACGATCCAGGCAATACGTGATCGCTCCCACTGGAACACGCCGAATATTCGCCCGCGCGATCCGGTCCTTCTTGGGCTTTGCAATCAAACCGATCTCAATGCCACGGTGGAAAAGGCGCGCAAAGCAGCCGAACGTGCCGGTATTGCCATCCCCGAGCCGCAAGTCGTAGCGGAAGAGGATCATCACGTGGGGCCTGATCTTTCGGATAACCCTCTGGCAGCCTTTGGCCTGCCAACAAGGGATTAGGACTTTTAGAAGGCGGCACCGTCGAAAACCCATTCATCCAAGTTTTGCCCAATCGAGCAAAAGTGAAGAACCGGCGGCCTTGAGCCCGCTTGTGCCAGACCCTACCTCAAAGAACGGGTGAGTTTTGAGAGGAAGGGATCTTATGTCTTACGTTCAGTCAGCCTCACGGCCAAACCGCCGGTCCGTATTGAAAGCCGGTCTTTGCTTTGCTGCGAGCGCACTCCTCCCTCTTGCGGTTCAAAGCGCGAATGCCGCAAGTGTGCTTGAAATAGATCAGCCAGAGTTGATAGCGATCCCAGCAGGACCATTTTTGTCAGGCTCCGACCGGGCTGAACGTGAGTTGGGATACCAGCTGGACGAGGCCGCCTATGGCCACTCTCTCACGCGCGAACGTAAGTGGTATGAGTACGAATATAAGCGCGGCGAACGTCAAACCGGCGCTTACCAAATCACCCGCACCCTTATTACAAATGCCCAATACAACGCCTTCGTACAGGCAACCGGCCACCAAATTCCAGAAGTAGATGAAGTGACCTGGAAGGGCTATCGCCTCGTCCACCCCTATAAAAGAACGCGTCGTCATGCCTGGAAGGATGGTCAGCCACCAAAGGGCCGGGGGAGGCATCCAGTCGTGCTGATTTCTCATAATGATGCCGAGGCTTATGCGGCATGGCTTTCCGCTGAAACCGGTAAAACCTGGCGCCTACCGACCTGGCAGGAGTGGGAAAAGGCAGCCCGCGGTACGGACGGGCGTATTTTTCCTTGGGGCAATGAGTGGGACCCAGAAAAGCTGAACAGTCACGACAAGGGGCCCTTCGATACCCTGCCCGTTGGATCTTTCCCTGAGGGGGTCAGCCCTTTTGGCATGCTCGACGCATCGGGACAGGTCTTCGAGTGGACGGCAAGCGAGACGGCCTCGGGGCGATATGAAGTCAGGGGCGGGTCATGGGACGATTCAGGCTGCGGCGTTTGCAGGGCAGCCGCCCGTCACTCCCGCCCAGCCTATCTGAAACACATTCTGGTCGGGTTTCGCCTGGTCCTGGAGCGCTGAGGGAAAATCAGTTCAGCTCTGCAATAAAGGTAACACCCAGCAGTGTGTCTTTGCGCCAGGTAATCTGGCACACATAGCAAGCCCCATCCTTGATTCTCAAGACGAAGGCGTCTGGACAGGGTTTGGGATCCTCGGGCTTTAACATCGCCCCCTTCTCGGAGAGATCCATGATGACGCAAGCCATTAAGCAATGAGTTTGCCGGTAGAGAATTTCGCCTGATTTTAAGGTTGTTTTTCTGGGCTCTCTGCGGCGCTCTTTGGCGCTGGATACTTCGAAAATTTGGGCTGTAATTTCATTTCCGCACATACCAATACCCCCTAAAAGCCGGTGGCGATGACATACCGCGCCGTTCCGACGAATGTGGACGATAAAATACCCGGCGCTACCAAATCGTTAATCGCAGTGGCCGGGATTATCACAAATCCTTGACCCCAAACGGCTGTTCCTGCATGGCAGTAGGAGCGAAGTATCGCGAGATGGTGGGGAGATTTCCTATGTCAGAAGGCGACGAATGCGAAATCGCAGTCATTGGCGCTGGGATCATCGGTTTAGCGGTCGCCTGGGCGCTCAGGCGCGAGGGCCGGCAGGTCCTTTTGCTTGATCCCGCTGGCATCTCCGAAATGACATCGAAGGGCAATGCCAGCGCCATCGCCGTTTCGGATATTCTTCCACTTGCCTCACCCGGAATACTGCGAAAAGCGCCCAGATGGTTTTTCGATCCCTTAGGACCGCTTTCCATTCCCGTGACTTATCTGCCAAGACTCCTCCCCTGGCTTTGGCGCTTCTGGCTCGCCTCATTTCCTGCCCGCTTTAAGGCATCAATAGCAGCCCAAGCAGCCTTGATGACGTTGAGTAGCAAAGCCTGGCAAGAGCTCATCAGTGAGATGGAACTGGAGAGCGAGGTCCGCCAAAATGGCGCGCTCTACTTGTATGAAAACGAAAGGGAGTTTCGGCAAAACCTTTCCTCCTGGGCTTTGCGAGACGAATTTTCGATCCCCTATGACCATGTCGGGTCCGAAGAGCTCCACGCCTTAGAGCCAGCCCTCTCACCACGTTTCATAAAGGCGACGAGGGTTCCTCAGTGGTTCACTTTCTCCGACCCTCACATCGTTGCCCAAAAGATCGGGGATAACCTGATGGCAAGCGGTGTCGCCTTTCGCCAAAAAAAGGTTTTAACCATCAGCCCTGCTGAGAGTTTCAACGAGCTGCGGCTCGAAAGTGGCGCGCCAATCAAAGCAAAATGGGTGGTTATCGCATCAGGCGCTTGGTCGAATGAACTCACCCGGCCCTTGGGAGATAATCTCCCGCTCGAGACGGAGCGTGGCTATAACACCACCATTCCCAATCCAGGCATCGAGATTTCCCATGAGCTTATATTTGCCAACCACGGATTCGTTGCGACACGCCTTGATACGGGCTTGCGTATCGGTGGGGCGGACGAGCTGGCAGGCTTGAAGCGCGCACCCAACTTTCAGCGTTCAAAAGCCATGGTCACCAAGGCTAAGGCCTTTCTGCCCGGATTAAAAAGCGAAGGTGGGGTTGAATGGATGGGACATCGCCCCTCATTTCCAGATAGTCTGCCGGTGATCTCCACCGCAAGCGGCCACCCGCGAATTCTCTATGCTTTCGGCCATGGCCACTTGGGTCTGACACAAGCAGCTGCAACAGGGCAGATCATCGCGGCAATTCTCGCCGGTCGCGCCGCGCCAATAGATCTTTCCCCCTTCTCGGCGATGCGCTTCTAGCTGGTAAAGCAAATCGAAGGCTAGTTTTGCGAATATTGGGCTATAATATTAGAATCCAGTACTTTAGAGACCCTATTAAGCCGCACAAAAAGATTGCAAAACCATTCAATTTTTACAAAATATAAGTTATTAAAGCCTATGCTCAGGATGGCAAAGTTTAGGATGGCAGGACGCGATGCAATACGATGAATTGGAAAGCCGCCTAAGGCAGAATAGCCAGCGGGCCCTTTTCAATTATTGGCGCCGTCGGGCAACACGTCATGGCCTTCCTGTGGCGAAGGATTTCCATTTAAATGACCTTCGTGAATTCTGCGACCAAATCTTCTTGATAAAAGTCAAGCGCGAGGCTGCACGCCTCAGGTTTCGGTGCGATTACGCCGGCACCAAAGTCGTGCTCCACCTTGGCCAAAACCCGAAAGGTCGATGGATCGACGAAGTCTTATCGACCCAAGAGGGTTCAGTCCTGCGTCTGGCTTTTGTCGAGTTAACCGCTTTAAAAAGGCCGCAGTTGTTGAAACGAGAAGCAGGCCTTAGTGGACCCCAAGGCCGGATCGAAGAGGACCTGCTTCTTCCTTGTATCGGCGATAATGACATGGTGGAGCTTATAATTTGCCACAGCACAACGCTTAACCGCTTTGCCGAGGACACCGACAACCAAGAAGTGCGGCAAGCCGTCTGGGGTTTGTTTCGAAGCTAGGGCACTTTCAGCAAAAGTGTGTGCGGTTTTGCGCCCGGAAAGTGCGTGAGAACAATGCCCTAGAGCACGTTTGATGATTCGGAAATCATTAAACGGGCTCTAGGGCACGCTTATCGACAAATTTTCAACCCCCAGCACTTCTCAACTGGCCATGCTTTCCAACTTGGACTAACCTGATTTTGCGGCGTTCGCTGCACCTCAATTCTCTGCTCTTATATATTTTGCGGAATCGAACATATTAATACGCGTGCTTTGAAAAAATCCATAAAGGTCGGTTTATGACGTCCAATGCCACCCCAAGGGTCTTGGACCAGAATTTGGTCGGGATCGCCTGGATGCTTCTCACTGGCCTGCTCTTTGTGGCAGTCACAGGTATTGTGCGCTATTTGGGCACAGATCTTCCTTCCATCGAAGCAGCATTTATCCGCTATCTCTTTGGAATTTTCCTCATCATTCCGGTTCTCTTTCGCCTGCGCCGCCGCCTGCCCAAGGCGAGGTCACTGCCTATCTATGCCTTGCGTGGCGTAATACATGGCGGCGCTGTCATGCTCTGGTTTTTTGCCATGGCGCGCATTCCAATCGCGGAGGTTACGGCAATCGGCTATACGGCACCGATCTTCACGACCATTGGGGCTGCGCTTTTCTTGAAAGAGCGCCTAAAGATCCACCGGATCGCTGCCATTATTGCGGGCTTTATCGGCGTTCTCATCATTCTAAGACCGGGAATTGAGATCATTGAGATCGGCGCTCTTGCCCAATTGGGTGCAGCCCCGCTCTTTGCCTGTTCGTTCCTCATCGCAAAGAAGCTGACCGAATATGACGACCCTGCCGTTATTGTCGCCATGCTCTCGGTCTTTTGCACCTTAGCTTTATTGCCAGGCGCCCTTTTAGACTGGCGCCAACCGACCGGCGAAGAGCTGTTCTGGCTGTTCATGACTGCCATATTCGCAACGGCTGGGCACTACACCTTGACCAAAGCGTTTGAAGCAGCGCCTATCACCGTGACCCAGCCGGTTTCGTTTTTGCAGCTCCTCTGGGCAACATTGCTGGGCTGGTTGGTCTTCAGCGAAGAGCCCGATCCAATGGTTTTCGTCGGCGGCGGGATCATTATAGCCGCCCTCACCTATATCGCGCATCGCGAAGCAGTCAGGCGCGGCAAGGCCGAACCGAAACCCGGCCCATTGTAAGCCCCCAACTGTAAGCCTTCCACCTCGCAACTTGGTGCAAAGTCGTCTTACTCTGCCACCGGTTCACTTTGAACTTTCACAATGACGCCTGCCTCGCTCAGGACCAGGGCCGCACCTTTGTGCGCTGCGACCCCGCCATTGGGGGCAACTTCCTTTGCGATCTTAAAGCGTGCGAGTGCAGCGCGGGTGACAGCACCGACCATCTCGTCTTCAACACCAGCGCGCGTTGCGAGTGTCGAGACCAGTCCAAAGCTTTGGACCTTATAGTCGAGGCGCTGATAAAGTGCGGGATCTAAAAGGAATGAACTCATAAAGGGCCATCCGATCAAGGCATCTTCGATATCACCCCCATTTAGCCCCACGATCCGCGCCTCACAGGCGGCAAGCGCCTCTCTCACGACACTTTCAGGATGCAGCAGCGGTAAGATAAAAGCATCAATGCGGCCCTCGCAAAGCGCAGACGGCAAAGCTTCAAGAGAATAACTCACAAGCGCTTTAAAATCTTCAACCGTCCAATCCAGCGCCGCCATAAGGGCCTCACCCCCGAAAGCCAGTCCCGATCCTTCAGGCCCAAAGGACACTCTTTTCCCCTTAAGATCGCTCGCCTTTGAAATCTTGCTCTCCGGTCCGACCATCAAGGTCACGATGCGCCCATCAAGGGCTGCGACCGATTTCAAGGTATCCATCGGCGCCAAGTCCGAAATTTCACCGCGCGCCGCGCGATAAATCCAGTCCGATTGTAAAATTGCGAAATTAGCCCGCCCGGATTTAAGGTGTGCCAGGTTATCTTCCGTGCCCCGGCTTGGCAGCACCAAACAGGGCATTTGCGTAGGGAATCCGTTTAATGCTTCGCAAAGTTGGCCAGCCAGGCGATAATAGGCACCACCGACGGGGCCCGAGGCCACGATGATCGCCTCGTTCACACTCGATTGAGCCCTGGCAGACGTTGCCGCAAAAACCGGGGCCAACAGATTCATGAAGAGGACGAGCGCCGTTAGCGACCGCGGAAGTCTCGAAATCAATTCCCTGACCTTTCAAGCTTATTAGCGAAGGGGAAGATGCCTTTTTTAACGCGCGGCGGAAAGCACCAAAAACTTCTGAAGCAAGCCAAACGTCCGGAGGAAAGATGTCAGAGGATAAATTTTGCTATGAGGGCGGATGCCACTGCGGCGCAATCTCGCTCAAGATCGAAAGCCACCTGGCTGCAAGCGATAGGGCGACGCGCGCTTGCGGATGCAGCTTTTGCGCCACAAGGGGCGCGCTTTATGCGACAGACCCAGAAGACCGCGTGACCTTCCAGGCTAAGGACGAATCTGCCCTCCAACGCTATCGGTTCGGCCATGGCAGTGCCGATTTTCTGCTATGTCATCATTGCGGCGGCTTTCTAGGTGCTTTTATGGAAGCCGAAGATGGCGGTGAGTGGGGCTATGCCGTACCCAACTTGCAAAACCTCAGCGAAAGCAATCTCTTTCCAGCGCCAAGCGGGGCGCCAATGGATTATGATAACGAAAGCGAGGCCGATCGCCTAGAACGGCGGCGCGCGCGTTGGAGCAGAGCCCAGGTCAAATTCGGCCCGGGTCATTTTGATAAATGAAAAGCTCCACAATCTCGCCACCTTTTTCGCTAAGCTAGTAGTCACGAAAGCACCTGTTGGATACTTGAGGAACCAGCAAATGTTATCGAAATGGCGACGCCATCTCTGTCTTTTCGCTTTGGTAATTGTCGTGTTGGCAGGCCTCTCTTTGGGCCTAGGTGACGCAAAAGCCCAAGACCAGGAAGGAGAGACACCCGGCGAACTCGCGCGCGAGGGTATGGAGCGGTTGGTCCGCGCAATCGAACTCATGCTTGAGATGATACCTCAATATGAGGCACCAGAAGTGCTGCCCAATGGCGATATTATTATCCGGCGGAAAAACCCGAGCGAGGATGCAGAGGAACCTAGCGATCTTGATGATGATCAGGCCCGAACATAAAACCATTCTAAATTAGCGACTTCGACATTGCAGCATTGCCGGGCCGCCTGTTAAACCAAGAACGAAATCGCGCACTCGCAGCTTGGGACATTTTTTATGATATCTTTTCCTAACCGCGACCCTCTTGGCGCCTGCCTTCCCGGGTGCGATGTCCATCGCAAGGGGGCCGAAAGTGGACCTCTGTCCGGCCTGACCTTCGCGGCAAAGGATATCTTCGATGTCCGAGAGCACGTAACCGGCTGTGGCAATCCCGATTGGGCACGCACACATCCACCCGCCGAGAGTGATGCTTGGGCTGTTGCAAAATTGCTGGATGCCGGGGCCGAGCTGACAGCAAAAACCATCACGGACGAGCTTGCATATTCCCTTAACGGCCAGAATTTTCACTATGGCACACCCACCAACAGCAATGCCCCTGGCCGGATACCCGGCGGCTCGTCATCTGGATCCGCCGCAGCCGTCGCAGGCGGTTTAGTCGATACAGCACTTGGCAGCGATACAGGCGGCTCGATTAGAATTCCTGCTTCTTACTGTGGCCTCTTTGGCCTGCGCCCAACCCATGGTCGCTTGCCGTTGGAAGGCGTCATGCCGCTCGCCCCTTCATTCGATACCGTGGGCTGGTTCGCACGTGATGCGGAAATCTTGCGCCGGGTCGGCGAAGTGTTTTTCGAAGAAGCGGTCAACACCACCACCGAGCCTGGCGAGCTATTGGTGGCAGAAGATACCTTCGCTCTGTTGCCCAGCGAGGCGACACATCAACTCCATGCGCACATCGATGCCCTGGAGGCACGCCTTGGCAAGGCGAGGCCCGTCACCGTCTCACAGCCGGAAGGCTTTCCCAAACTGATGCTGACCTTCCGCACGATCCAAGCGCGTGAGATACAAGACGAGCACCGCACGTGGATAGAGGCGACCAACCCAACCTTCGGCCCTGAAATCGGCGAACGCTTTACCTGGGCCCTTTCAGTTACGGAAGAAGAGACAGCGCCGCGTCGCGCAATACGTAAGGCCTTAACCAACCGCCTTGAGGATCTGCTGGGCGAGAACCGCTTGCTCTGCTTGCCGAGCGCCCCTGGTATTGCGCCAAAATTAAATGCGACAGCCGAGGACTTGGTGCGCCACCGTGCCAATGTGCTTGGGTTGACGGCGCTTTCTGGTCTCTCAGGCCTCCCGCAGATCACCCTGCCGCTTGCCCGCTATGAAGGTTGTCCTTTGGGCATCTCCCTGATCGGCCCCAGCGGTTCGGACATGATGCTGCTGGCATTCGCTGAGAGCTTCACCGCCGCAAGAGAAACACCGGGGGCCGACTTCCAAGGGTTTTAGCCAAGGGGGCAACCATCCGGCATTTGCCTTCCCGTTGATGTCGGCTACGGCGCGGTTTAATCTGGCGAGTGACCGGCTGAGGGGCGTGAGATCGGTTGCTTATGGTACGCCTCGCGATGGGCGATATAGAGTGAACTTGCGATGATGAGTGCGCCGCCGGTAAGCGCTGCTGTGGTCGGCACCTCTGCAAAGAAAACGTAGCCGGCAATCGACATGAGGACGAGACGGATATAGCTGAAAGGTGCAACAAAGCTGGCATCACCGGCGGCATAAGCGCGCACATCCGTATAGGTCCGCCCCGTTGCAAAGATCGAAAGAATCAACAAAACAGCGAGCTGTTCCGCATTCGGCGTTGTCCAAACCAATAAGGCGGGCAAGAAACTGCCAACCGTCGTGACCGCCATCGTATAAAGAAGAACCGTGCTTGGTGCCTCTGTTGTTGAAAGGCGCTTTCCAATAATCAATGCCCCTGCAAAGAAAAGCGAGGCTGCGAAGGGGAAGATCATCACCGGGTCAAGTTCCCCTATCTCGGGGTTCAGCGTGACAAGAGCCCCAATGAAGCCAAAGGTCGTTGCACACCAGCGGCGCCACCCTACCTTCTCACCCAACAGGGGAACGGCCAGCAGCGTCACGAAAAAGGGCGCGGTAAAGAAAAGCACCGTTACGGTGGCCAGCGGAATTTGCGTTATGGAATAATAGCCGCAGTTGATCGCAATCGTTGCCAGGACGCCGCGAAGCAAATGCAGCGGCCAGCGTTTGGAAAGCTCGAACCTTAAGGGGGCGCCGGAACGCCGCGCCTCGCGTAATTGCCGCCCCCAGACCAAAGGGACAACGATGATAAAACCCACGACGCAGCGCATGAAAGTGATCTGCATGGAATGAACGCCGGGGCCCAGATCCTTTATCCCGACGGACATCACCGTTGCAAAGGCCGCAGAGAGCATAATCCAAAGCGCGCCTTTCAGATTATCACTCACGGTGCTTCGATCTCACCGGCTTACAGTTCACCAGCAGCGCGGTAGTGGTAGGGATAAAGCTCCCTAAAATCACAAGCACTATATAGCGCGCAGGCAGCAGCATTTTCAGCCTCGACTTGGAGATGAACGCTGGAAGCACCAAGGTCGCGAAGCTGGGCGCAAAGGCCAGCGATTATCCGCCGACCCAATCCTTGCCTGCGATAATTTGGGTTGGTGTACATGCAATTGATCCACCCCAAACGACCATCCAGCACGCCAAGACCAACAGCGTTTAGACCACCCTGCGGGCCGATCGCAGCAAAAATCGTCGTGGCGTGGATGCGTTTGAGGATAGCCGCTTTTGCCTTGAACTCTTGCTCGCTTTGATCCTGGCCGTAGGCTTGAAGCCAATCGGGATCGAGGTTCGGCGTGAACTGCAAATCTTCGCCACGCGCCGCTCCCGGCTGCATGCCTTCCAAGGAGAGACGCTCGACAATGGCACCGCCTTCTTGCACATAGCCGCGGGCCGCAAGCACGCTATCCAATGCATCGCCGCCGGCTGCTGGGGTGATCTGGAAAACCGGCCTAAGCTTGCTAGCCCGGTAGAGCTTCTCAGCTTCACTCAATTGATCATCGCTTGCGCTGCCCAGCGCGAGGACAGAGTTAGCCCGGCGCGTCACGCCCTGGTCGATGCGACAACGCCATCCGCGCAGGTCGACCACACGCGCTGCTGGCCAAATCCGCTCCGCGCTCAAATCGAGTGCTGCAATTTCGCTTTTGGAAATAGATTGATCACTGCTTCGTTTAAGTACCATTTTCACCCGCTAAGTTCTCTCTTCACGAAACGGCAATCAGCTTATCGGTCTCGTGCGCCATTAGAATCGCACGGGATATTATGATCGGCATCTGGAAATGACCACCGATTTAGCAATGTGACGGGAGAGTTAGGAATTGTGGCAATCAGTCAGAGCGCAGACCTGCAGGCAGCGTTCAATCCATCAGTTTTTTAATGCGAAGGGGATGGCGACCCTTATTTTCTTCGAGAAGCTGCTGGTATTCGGCGTCCCTTTCAGCAGCACAGGGATCCTCTTCACCAGCCTCTTTCGCTGCACGCGCCCTTTTTGCCTCTTCAGATTGGCCACCAATGGCACCTTTGCTACCGCTCATGAGGGCTGAATTTGCGGGCAGCATCAAGTTATCGACCAGCGCATCGATATCATAGTCAGCCCGGTTGAACTCAATCGCAAAAGAAGTGTGGTCACGATGGACAACGACGCCCCGAACAATGCCGAGGCCGCGCAACTGCACCAATACATTGGCGCCATTAATCGGCTTGATCTCGCTGCGAAAGCGCCCGCCGCCGCCTGAAAGGTCGGTCACTCGGCAACTATGCCAGCGGCCACCGAAGTTGATCCGCGCATCACCATTCATCGCGACACGACGATGACGCCTTTGATCGAAAAATTCATCAAAGTTCTCAGACACGGTAATTTTAGCCCTTCCATTCGTTCAATGATTCAATCTACCCGCTAATCATTGCTAAAAAGTTTCCCGCACAATCAAGGCGTTAGCACTTTCTTAACCATAATTTCAGCGCGAAAAGCCCAGGAATTGCAGCGACTTGCAGAGACCCTTAGACTGCCTGCTTTAGAATCGCCCCCTTAATCGACAGGTTGAATCATGAATTTTAGTGCCCCTTTGCCAGATTTGCTCTTCACGCTTCGATCGATTGCGGACTTGGAGTCTGTCACGTCCCTCCCCGCTTTCGGTGAAGTTTCCCCCGATCTTGTGGAGGCGATTTTGGCTGAAGCCGGGCGTTTCGGCGAAGAGGTGCTGGCCCCCCTGAACAGGGTCGGTGATGAAGAAGGGTCCAAACTGGAAAACGGGGTCGTGCGCACCCCGAAAGGCTTTCGCGAGGCCTTCAGCCAGTTCGCCGAAGGTGGGTGGGTGGGCCTTCCCTTTGATCAAGCACACGGCGGCCAAGGCCTCCCCTGGATGATTTCCATGGCTACCTTCGATATCTGGAACGCGGCCAATTTGAGCTTTGCTCTCAATCCCCTCCTGACATCGGGTGCCATCGAGCTTCTGATCTCCCACGGTACGGCTGAACAGCGAGAGAAGTACTTACCACCCCTATTGGATGGACGCTGGACGGCGACTATGAACCTAACGGAGGCAGTGGCAGGATCGGACGTTGGCGCCCTCAAGAGCACCGCCCGGCCGGAGGGTGATGGCTATCGCCTAAAGGGCCAAAAGGTATTCATTTCCTGGGGCGATCATGATTTGGCTGAGAACATTCTCCACTTCGTACTCGCCCGCACACCAGGTGCGGCTCCTGGAACGAAGGGCATCAGCCTCTTTCTCGTCCCGAAGCTGTTAGAAGATGGCGAAGGCCGTTTTTCAAGACCTAATGACCTGCGATGCGTCTCGCTTGAACACAAGATGGGCCTCCATGCCTCAGCCACGGCCGTGCTTGCTTACGGCGATGAGGAAGGTGCGTGGGCCGAGATGGTTGGCGAGGAAAGCCGGGGCCTTTCGGCGATGTTCGTCATGATGAATGCAGCCCGCCTTGGTGTCGGCGTCGAAGGCATCGGTATTGCCGAGCGTGCTTATCAAAAAGCCCTCGCCTACGCGCATGAGCGCCGCCAAGGCCGCAGCGCCAATCCAAATGGCGAAAGCCAACAGACGACAATCATATCGCATGCCGATGTGCGGCGCATGCTGGCAACAATGAAAGCAAGGCTGGATGCGGCAAGGGCGCTCGCCTACTACACCGCCATGATCCTCGATACCAGCCGCAAACCCGAGGACGCTGAGGCAGGGCGCAAGGCGACTGATCGCCTGGCACTCCTGACACCCGTCGTAAAGGCTTGGGCCACGGACATGGCGAACACCGTGACATCTTTAGGGGTGCAAGTGCATGGGGGTGCTGGCTATATCGAAGAAACGGGTGCCGCCCAATTCATGCGCGATGCCCGCGTGCTCGCCATTTACGAAGGCACAAACGGCATCCAAGCCCAAGACCTCGTCCTAAGGCGAATTTTACGCGACGGCGCTGCAACTCTCGATGCCTTGATTTCAGATCTTTCGGAGGATTTACTCGCGGATAGTGATTTAGGTCCGACGACCCGCATTTACCTTTCAGCCGCGTTAGAGGACCTGAAGGCAGCTAACGATTGGCTGGTCCAGACTGGCGGTGAGACTACGCAACTCGTCGCAGCATCGGCATCGCCCTATCTCGATCTTCTGGGAACAGCCCTCGGTGGCCTCCTCCTCGCCAAGGGGGAATTGGCAGCCCAGCGACTTTTGGCTGAAGGCAGCGCCGACCGGGGATTTCTGGAAGCGCGATGTGAT
>CAXMNO010000393.1:0-2610 GCA_964194655.1 uncultured Acidimicrobiia bacterium | reverse complement strand
TCTATAGCGAGCTTTCGCTGCAGGATGTCGAGTTGGAGGGAACGCTCTTGAAGCCAAACATGGTCCTTTCCGGCACGACTTGCCCAGAGCAAGCAGGGGTCGAGGAAGTCGCCGCACGCACCGTCAAGGTCTTGAAGCGAGCCGTCCCTGCCGCAGTTCCTGGCATTGTCTTTCTCTCTGGTGGGCAATCGGATGAAGTGGCAACATTGCATCTGAATGCGATGAATAAGCTTGGCAACTCGCCTTGGGCGCTTAGCTTCTCCTACGGTCGTGCATTGCAAGCTGCACCCTTAAAGGCGTGGTCGGGCAAGGCAGGAAATGTTGGCGCAGCTCAAGATGCCCTTTTCGAGCGAGCGAAGGCAAACGGCTTGGCAACAAAAGGTGAATACGCGGCCTAATCATTGAAATTTCAAGTGGGGTCGCCGAAACTGGCAGCCCCTCATCTGACGGACATATACGGAGTTAGCGCAAAATGGCTGTTCGTGTTGGTATCAACGGTTTCGGACGCATTGGCCGCCTGGTTTTCCGGGCCGCGATGGAATCTGGTCGCGACGACATCGAGTTTGTCGCCATCAATGACTTGGGCACTGCTGAGGCAAACGCCCACCTTTTGAAGTACGACACGGTTCACGGCACCTATCCAGGCGAGGTCAGGGCCGTGGGTGATAGCATCGAAGTTGACGGCAAAAGCGTCAAGGTTCTGGCCGAACGCGATCCGGCCAAACTGCCTTGGGGTGAACTTGGCGTCGATATCGTGCTCGAATGCACCGGCATCTTCGCAACCAAGGAAAAGGCTGCGACCCATCTTGAAGGTGGTGCGAAGAAGGTTTTGGTTTCCGCCCCTTGCACGGATGCGGACATTACCGTTGTTTACGGCGTTAATTCCGATCAATTGAATTCGGACCACACCGTCGTTTCCAACGCTTCTTGCACGACCAACTGCCTTGCAAGCGTTGCCTATGTCTTGAACGAGGCGGTTGGGATCAAGCATGGCTACATGACCACGGTCCACTCCTACACCGGCGACCAGCGCCCGGTGGATTCCTTGCACAAGGATTTGGCCCGTGCGCGTGCCGCCGCGGTCAACATGATCCCGACCTCGACCGGTGCAGCGCGTGCCGTTGGTCTGGTTCTACCGGAATTGAAGGGCAAGCTGGACGGTACCGCCATTCGCGTGCCGACCCCCAATGTCAGCCTTATCGACTTCAAGTTCAATTCCAAGCGCGAGACGACGGTGGAAGAGATCAACGACGCCATTGTTAAGGCTTCCGAGGGTAAATTGAAGGGTATTTTGAACACCAATACGCTTCCCCTCGTCTCCAGCGATTTCAATCACGACGCGGCGTCATCGACCTGCGATTTGCATGAGACAACGGTCATCGACGGTGATTTCGTACGCGTGCTGGCCTGGTACGACAACGAGTGGGGTTTCTCTAACCGGATGAGTGACACTGCGGTTGCCATGGGTAAGCTGCTTTAAGACCTTTTCGGTCATACGCAAAAAAAGCGGAGCTTTCGGGCGCCGCTTTTTTTATGGTGGAGGCATGAAGGAAAATCCTGAGGCAACAAATCCAGCCTTTCTGGTTCGAAATCTGGAGGAGGCCAAAGCGATTCGCAAAGCCGCGGGCGAACGAAGCCACGCGCGCGCCCTCCTGCTCGTCTCCACACCTTCAACGGCGGCAAAAGAAGGGGCGCTGTGGTTTCTTTCCCTCATCCAGGAAGCCGGATGGCCTAAGGAAAGCAGAGATGTTCTTCCAGTGTTGGACTGCGGCGAGCACCCCGGTTATGCCCTGGAAGCTTTAGAGCTTGCCCCACTCGGCATCATCTTTTCAGGGCCGAAGCCTGTCGCCGAGAAACTTGCGGCAGTGGCTAAGGCGAAAGCTTGCCTGTTCTTTTACGAACGCCCTGAACTTATCGAACTTCCGTTGGACCCTAGGGCTAGGGCAGAATGTTTGCGCCCCCTCGTATCGGATTAATGGCGATTGCTGTTGATGGTTGGACGACTTCCCCTTAAATAACCGGGTCCTTTCCCCGACGCTCAAGGCCCGATACCCAAGGATAAACATGCCACACGAGCTTTATTTGACAACGCCGCCACTCGAACAGCTGTTGGCCGTTGATGATATCGATAAATTGGCCGAAAGCCTCTCAGAAGTAGCTCGGCATGAGTGCGTGTCGGCCATTTTGTTTCCTGGCGAAGTCACCCTTGCACGCCAAGGCGACCTGGCACAGCTGTGTCGTGCGGCTCAAAGTGAAGATGTCGCCGCCATTATTCAAGGAACACCCAGCCTGCTGGCTGAAGTCGAGGCTGATGGACTCCATCTGGAAAGCGGGCCCAAAGCGGTAAAATCCGCTCGTAAAGCGCTCGGGGAAGGGTATGTGCTGGGTGCCGGTGGCCTACGCACGCGCCACGACGCGATGGAAGCAGGCGAAGCTGGTGCGGACTATGTGGCTTTCGGCGCCGTGGGCGCGCCCATCCAGGGGGCTGAGCTTAGCGTGATTTCCTGGTGGCAGTTGATGATGGAATTGCCCGTTGTCGTCTTTACCGGCAAAGAAATCGAACTTGCCCGCCATGGCGCGGACGCGGGCGCTGATTTCCTGGCACCTGAT
>CAXMNO010000392.1:0-5213 GCA_964194655.1 uncultured Acidimicrobiia bacterium | reverse complement strand
GAAGCCGGTGATCATCTTCATGGTGGTCGATTTGCCAGCGCCATTGGGGCCGAGAAAGCCCAGGACTTCGCCGCGCTCGACGCTAAATGTCATATCTTCGACTGCGGTGATCGCGCCAAAATGTTTTGTCAGCCCGCGCAGTTCGAGAAGCGTTTCCTGTCCCATACTCTTTTATGTCTTCCCACAAATTAGCTTTGGCCTGCATATTTTTTTGACGGGGGGCACAATAGCTATGCCGTAGCGCAGATCAATTCTGTCATGGAGTCTTTATCGTTTGCCGTAAACCGGAGGCCCCCGAGCTATAGATATTGCACAGAAGATTTTGCACAGGCCGAAAGTTCTCCCACCACGGTGCCAGCCGATATAGCAGCTATGCGAGGCATTTCAAGCCCGGCGAGGTTTTTCGAACGCGCTTTTCGCGATGAAAATTTTCAAAATACCAGGGGAGATTTGTCAAAAATTTACACCGTCCTCCAATTCGACGAGGGCCGTTTTTTTGGGAAAGTTCTTTCCCCGATGCACTTAGAGCAGGCGCTCTAGGTGATAACCCGCAAATTCCTTGGTTCTATCCAGCACGACGTGCGATGAGATTTGTGCGATGTCTGGCCCTTCGGTCAAAAGCTCCTCGGAAAGCGTGTGGTAGCGCGCTAGATCTGGACAAACGAACCGCAGAAAATAATCGAAGGCACCGGAAACCTTAAAGCACTCAACCACCTCGCGGAGCTCCTGGATCTTGTTTTCGAAGTCCTTGAAGTCCTGATGCTCGTGGGCTTTCAGAGTAACGGTGGCGATAACGATCACGTTTCTGCAAATCTGGTCCAAATCGATACGTGCGAGATAGGGACCGATAAGCCCTGCGCTCTCCAGCTTGCGAACACGTTGCAAGCAAGGACTGGGGGAGAGTCCAACTCTCTCAGCCAGTTTGTGATTGGTTATTCGAGCCTCTAGCTGCAGGACCGAGAGAATTTTTAGATCGATCTGATCCAACTTCACCGTCATGCTCATCTATGACCCCACGTTAGGCTGAATTGTATCGCCCGCAATTTTCTGCTGGTACTTCATGGCGGATTAACAGAAATCAAGCTATTAAAATACATTATGTTTTCTTGAAATGCTCGCCGAGCATGGCTTTTAGCTAATTTATGAAGAAGCAGAATCTGCTGCAATTCGGTTTTGGCGCCTATTTTCTGCTCACATTACCTTGGTCTTCGATAAGTCATTTGGCCGCATAGGTGGCATATTGGGTGGTGTTGACGGCCCCACCTCGCTGTGGTGGTCGCTTTCTTGGTTTGGATCTAAGCAATGGACAACAAAAGAACAGTCGCGCTGATCGGGGCGCCAAGCGATATCGGTGCAGGTCACCGTGGTGGCTCCATGGGGCCGGAGGCGCTCCGCGTTGCGGGGCTTGAGCGTGCGCTCCAAAAGCTCGGCCACAAGGTGAGGGATCGTGGCAACGTCTCCGGGCCAACCAACCCTTGGCTTGCGCCGGAGGGTGGTTACCGGCATCTCGATGAGACGGCTTATTGGTGCCGGGCGGTGCGCGATGCCTTTCTTGCTTCTCTAAACGAGGGCGAGTTGCCTGTCATGCTGGGGGGCGATCACTCGCTTTCAATCGGCTCAATTTCAGCCGTTGCAACGTATTGTGCCCAGCAAGGAAAGCCCTTGAGCGTGGTTTGGCTGGATGCTCATGCGGACTTCAATACGCCTGCAACCACACCTTCGGGCAATATCCATGGGATGCCAGTTTCGATCTTAACGGGAAATGGGCCCGACGTTTTAACAGGACTCGGGCCTGAAATCGAAAGCGAGACCTTTATCCAGCTTGGTATTCGCTCGGTCGATCCGGTTGAAAAGCAGATGGTGTTGGATAGCGGCATGACCGTTTATGACATGCGGCGCGTCGATGAGATGGGAATGCGCCGGGTTATGGAGGAGATTTTGGGGCTCGTCGTTGCGCGCGGCGGGCACCTGCATGTCTCCTTTGATGTCGATTTTCTCGACCCCGGAATTGCGCCGGGCGTTGGGACCACGGTCTCGGGCGGCCCGAATTATCGCGAAGCCCAGCTTTGCATGGAGATGCTAGGGGAATCGGGCTTGATGGATTCTCTCGACATCACGGAGTTAAACCCTGCCTACGACAACCGCAACCAAACAGCCGAAATCGCAGTAGAGCTGGCCGAAAGTCTTTTCGGTAAGCAGATTCTCTACCGGCGTGCGAACAACAAGTGAAGGACCCAACCTCATGACCCGCAGTGACGCCATAATCGCACAGAGTGAACGCTATTCTGCCCATAACTATCACCCCTTGCCCGTGGTTATCGAACGCGGCGAGGGCGCATGGGTCTGGGACGCCGATGGCCGGAAATACCTCGATTGTCTTTCAGCATATTCCGCCGTGAACCAAGGCCACTGCCATCCAAAGATCATCGCGGCCCTTGAGGAACAAGCGCGCAAGATCACCATCACCTCGCGCGCCTTCCACAACACGCGCATGGGCGCCTTCTTGGAAAAACTCTGCCAGTTGGCCGAAATGGATTTGGCCCTCCCCATGAACACAGGCGCCGAGGCGGTCGAGACGGCTGTTAAAGCAGCCCGCAAGTGGGGCTACGAGGTCAAGGGTGTTCCCGATAACGAGGCTGAGATCATCGTTTGCTCGCAAAATTTTCATGGGCGCACGATGGCGGCTGTCTCTGCGTCCTCTGAAGCCTCGTACCGGCGCCACTTTGGCCCCTTTATTCCGGGTTTCAAATGGGTGCCCTTGGGCGATTTGGAAGCCCTTCGCAATGCTATCACGGAAAATACCGTTGCCTTCATCATGGAGCCAATCCAGGGCGAGGGCGGCATCATCATTCCACCCGATGGCTATCTGCGGGCAGCCAAGCAGCTTTGCCACGATGAAGATGTTCTTTTCGTGCTGGATGAGATCCAGACCGGGCTTGCGCGCACTGGTGAAATCTTCTGTCATCAGCACGAAGAAGGCGCAAAGCCCGATATGTTGATCGTCGGTAAGGCGCTTGGCGGCGGTGTTTACCCTGTATCGGCGGTCCTTTCCTCGAAGGACATCCTGGGGCTTTTCCAGCCTGGTGATCATGGGTCCACTTTCGGCGGTAATCCGCTGGGAGCAGCAGTCGGGGAGGCAGCGCTTGATGTGATCGTCGATGAAGAGCTGGCAAAACGCTCGAAAGAGCTTGGCGATTATCTTATCGAGGAGCTGCGGGCGATAAATACCGTTCAGGTGGAGGAGATTAGAGGGCGCGGCCTTTTCATCGGTGTTGAGATCCGTAAGTCCTGCGGCCCTGCCCGGCCGTTTTGTGAGGAGTTGATGAAGCTGGGTGTACTGACGAAAGAAACGCACGAACAGGTCATTCGCCTCGCCCCGCCGCTCGTCATTGAAAAATCGGAAATCGATTGGCTGGTGGCTCAGTTCCGGAAGGTCCTTTAAGGCCTTTAAACTGTGTAGCGAAGGGGCGAGGAATCTCGCCCCCGCTTTCACCCGTGCTTCACAAAGCCCCAGGCGTCCAGTGTGCCCAGGGCGCCCAGGCCGCATTGACAAAATCATTCATAGCGCTATCACTCAGCCTCGCGCCGCTTAATCGCCCGGCCCCTTTGGCCGACCAGCCGCGCGATAAGGAGCATCATCATGGTTGCCGTGGTCGTCTGTTCGGGCGGGCTCGATTCCGTCACACTTGCACATCGCATGGCTGCGAGTGGCGAAGAGTTGATCTTGGTCTCCTTCGACTATGGCCAGCGCCATAAGAAAGAACTCGATTACGCGCGCGCCTGCGCCAAGCGATTGAACGCGCGCTTCGAGCTCGTCGATCTAAGCTCGGTCGGGCGGCTTCTAAGCGGTTCGGCCCTCACCGACGGTGGCGAGGTGCCGGAAGGGCATTATGAAGAAGCCACAATGGCGGCTACCATCGTTCCAAACCGCAACGCCATCATGCTGACCGTGGCTTATGGTTTGGCGGCCGCCGCTGGTGCGCGCGCCGTTGCAGCAGCGGTGCATGGCGGCGATCACTTTATCTACCCCGACTGCCGGCCTGACTTTGCCGAAGCGCTTGATAAGATGCAGCGCTTAGCCTTGGATGGTGTTGGGGAGGTCTCCTTGGAAACCCCCTTCATTCATTGGTCGAAAGCAGAGATAGCCGCGGAAGGTGCGCGCTTGGGCGTTCCCTTTGAAGAGAGCTGGTCGTGCTATAAGGGTGGCGAAATTCACTGCGGGCGGTGCGGTACATGTGTTGAGCGGCTTGAGGCCTTCGACATCGCCGGTGTGGAAGACCCGACGCCCTACGAGGACCGGGAGTATTGGCGCCAAGCTGTTGCCGCGCACGATGCTGCGCGTAGAGGGTCTTAGCCCTAAATTAAGGCGGCGGCACGATCAAGGACGAAACGATGTATAGCATTTCCAAGCGCTTTCAGTTTTCCGCCTCTCATACGATTGGTGGCCTTCCGCTGGATCACCCTTGCGCGCGCCTCCACGGACACAATTATGAGGTCGAGGTCGTGCTGGAAGGCGAAGAACTGGACCAAGTGGGATTTATCCGGGATTACCGGGATTTATCCCCCTTTGGCGAGATGCTGAAGGAGACCTTCGACCATCGGCACTTGAATGACGTGTTAGGGCATGACCGCACGACATCTGAAGGGCTCGCGCGGTGGCTTTATGACTGGTGCCTGCAGCGCTGGCCGGAGGTGGCTGCTATCAGGATAAGCGAAACACCAAAGACTTGGGCTGAATATCGTCCGGTAAAGTCGCAATGAAGGACGCGATCCGCGTTTCGGAAATTTTCGGTCCCACGGTCCAGGGCGAAGGGCCCTTGATTGGCCGCCCGACTGTATTCTTGCGTACGGGCGGGTGTGATTATCGCTGTAGCTGGTGCGACACGCTCTATGCCGTGTTGCCAGAATATGCGAGCGACTGGGCCTGGATGACGAGTGAAGAAGCGCTTGCGGAGATAGAGCGTTTGAGCGCGGGCAAGCCGATCTTGGTCTCGCTGTCCGGCGGGAACCCAGCGATGCAGCCGCTTGAGTCACTGCTTCGCCACGGGAAAGCGCGTGGGCACCAGTTTTCCTTGGAGACGCAGGGTTCTATAGCGCGGACCTGGTTTTCAGAGCTTGATTGGTTGCTTTTAAGCCCAAAGCCACCATCATCGGAAATGGAAACCGACTGGCAGCTCCTGCAAGACTGCGTCGATGCAGCGGGAGGAAAGGCG
>CAXMNO010000391.1:0-6132 GCA_964194655.1 uncultured Acidimicrobiia bacterium | reverse complement strand
CCAATGTAGATGTCTATTTCGAGAGCGCGTTAAACGCCGATCAAGTCTTTGAGTTTGGCTTTGAAAACGTCGCGGTCGCAACCGGCTCCACTTGGCGGCGCGATGGTGTTGCAAGACAGCATGTCGTGCCAATGCCAATGGACGAGGCAATGTCGATCTATACGCCCGATGATTTGATGACAGGTCATGTTCCAGGTGGTGAGGTCGTCCTCTTCGATGACGATCACTACTACATGGGCGGCGTATTGGCTGAGCTTTTGGTTCAAAATGGCGCAAAGGTGACCTTGGTGACGCCTTGCGCCTACGTATCGGACTGGACCAACAATACCTTGGAGCAAGCAGCCATTCATAAAAGGCTGGTCGAGTTGGGCGTTGAAATCCAACTGAACCGGGGGGTGATTTCCATAGAGAAAGGAACTGTCACCACAAACTGCGTTTATACGGACAGGACCGCGCAAAGCCCCGCCGATGCTGTTGTCTTGGTGACCTCTCGCCGGGCTGACGACGAACTTTGGCAGGCTTTAAAGGGGCGTGAGGCCGAATGGGCTGACGCGGGGATCAGGACGGTCAAGGTTATTGGAGATGCGGAGGCTCCGGGTCCGATTGCCTGGGCGACTTACGCAGGTCACCGCTATGCACGCGAGCTCGATGAGGCGGATATCGGTGACGCCCTTCCTTTCAGGCGAGAGGTTGCTGCCTTAGCCGCTTCCTAGGTCTTACGCTCGTACGCGCGCAATGAGGCGTTCCATAAAGCGCTCGCACGCTGCGACTTGTTCCAGGGAAATCCACTCATCGGGCTTGTGGGCCTGGGCGATGTGACCTGGCCCGCACACGACGGTTGGAATGCCCACGGTTTTCTGAAAAAGCCCGCCTTCGGTGCCAAAGGCGATCTTGCCGTGGTTGTTCACGCCTGCAAGCGCTTTGACGAAGGTGACGACCTCTTCCCCCGGATCGGTATCGAGCCCTGGATAGCCCGATAGTCGCTCGAAGTGAATTCCACTCGTTGGCGCTATGTCCTTCATCCTCGGTTCGAGTTCTTGGTGTGCAAAGGTCTCGATTTTTGCCAACAGGGCTTCTGGATCATCCTCGGGCAGGCTGCGGATTTCAAAATCAAAGCGGCATTCTTTTGGCACGATGTTAAGGGCCGTTCCCCCCCGCACGGTGCCGGTGTGGATGGTTGTGTAGGGGACTTCATAAGCTTCATCACGCGGGCCGCCCTCAGCCAAGCTATCGGCCAGACGGCGGATGAAGACGATCAATTCAGCCGCGTAGTCGATGGCGTTCACCCCTTGTGGGGCAAGGCTCGAATGGCATTCCAGGCCTTGGACGTGGGCGCGGGCGGCAATTTTTCCCTTGTGTCCAACCATGACGTCCATGCCGGTTGGCTCACCGATAATGCACATGGCCGGTTTGATCGGAAGGCCTGCCATCATCTCCAACAGTCGGCGCACACCAACGCAGCCGACTTCCTCGTCGTAGGAAATCGCGAGGTGAATGGGGACCCTGAGATCTTCAGCCAACATTTCCGGCAAGGTGGCGAGCACGACGGCGATGAAGGATTTCATATCCGCAGAGCCACGTCCGTAAATCTTGCTGTCTTTAACCAGGGCTTGGAAGGGATCACTCGACCACTCTTGCCCCGTCACCGGCACCACATCACTGTGGCCTGAAAGCATAACGCCGCCGCGGTCTTTCGGCCCAATGGTGGCATAGAGGTTTGCCTTTAGGCCGTCCTCACTTGAGACCAAGGCACTATCGACCCCGAGTTCCTCCAGATAGCTTTGAACAAAGCCGATAAGCGCCAAGTTCGACTTGGCACTTGTCGTATCGAAGGCAATCAGACGTTCGATGAGGGGAAGGCTATTCATCGCCCGGCACACCGTAAGAAGGCGCGCTTGATGGGTTAAGCGCTCTCGTCACGTAAGATTCCGCCTGTGGCTTCCAAAGGGTCCAGAGCGCGATGAGCGCACCAATCGGGTCTGATTCATGCCAATCGACGCGTAGGTCCGTTACCGGCCAGGAGACTTTATCGACGATCAAAAGTCCTGCGGAGTGAACGGATCCAGATTCGCCACCTGCCGCAAGCGCTGCGGTCATGGCCGCTAGAATACGGTCGCCTAAATGGCCGCGCGCCGCCTCGAACGCATGGACCATGGCGCTGGGGACTTCCTCGTTGTCCAATAGGTTGCCAGCGGCAACACAATCCAATCCCTCCGCCGTTTTATTGATGCCAAGCGTCTCGGTGCCTGAAAATGTCGCCGTTCCACCCTTACTGTCGATCGCTGATAATTGCCGGAAGGTGATATTCGCGCTGGTTTTCTCCAGCGTCGCTAAAGTGGTGCGGGCATCGGCGCCTCTCGCCATAATCTCTAGGCCTTTGGGCCCCAGCGTCGGATCGGTGATGTTCTGCGTTGCGACCACACCCACACCAGCACGCGCATAAGCGCAGCGCGCCGCGACTGCGGGGGAAGAAGATGAAACCGCAATGCCAAGCATTCCCGTCTCGGCACAGCGTGCGGCGATGGAAAAGGTCATGGAACCTTATGCCTCTTCTTCAGGTATCACTGCAATAACGTCGACTTCCACGACCCACTCGGGCCGTGCCAAATGCGGCACCGTCAGCCCTGTAAAGACGGGATAAACCCCCTTAAGCCAACGCCCAACCACCTGGTAGACGGCCTCGCGATAGCGAATGTCGGTTAGATAGATGGTGACCTTGCAAATATGGTCGAGCTTGCTGCCACATTCCTTCAGCAGGAGATCGACGTTCTCCATCGCCTTTTCCGCCTGACCTGCAGGATCGCCAATAGCGACATTTTCACGGGTATCGAGGTCTTGAGCGACCTGTCCACGCAAGTAGACCGTATTGCCCGCAACCACCGCCTGACACAGATCGTTGTCGAGGGTCTGTTCGGGATAGGTATCCTTGGTGTTGAACTTACGAATGCGACGATGCGCCATGCTGGTTTACTTTCCTGTTTGAAAAGTTTGAAAGAACTCGCGGCATTTCGCAGCGAAGGCCGTGGCGACAGAGCTGAGTTCCGCTTCTTTTCTCCACGCCAAAACCACGCGGCTACCTGGTTGTGGGCCGGTGAGAGGGCGCGTAACTAGGGCGCGGCCATCATAAGTCATATTGGAAGCTGGTTTTGTTGCGAGGATCGAAAAACCCAGCCCGTGCCCCACCATGCCGCGCACCATCTCAAAGGAGCCTGAGCGAAAACGCACGTTGGGCGTAACCCCAGCTTCTTCAAAGAAGGAGAGGAAGTAGTCCCGGCTGGGCGGTGCATCGAGCAAGATCATGGGCTCGCCCGCCAATTCATCGATTGAGACCGCACTTTGCCGCGCAAGCGGATGACCTTCTGCCAGAAGCACATAGGGGCTGAGTTCGTCCAGGGGCTCCATGATGAGGTCATCGCTCACCTCAAGGTCATAGAGAAGGGCGATTTCCGTCTTGCCGGATTTGAGGCTGTCCAAAATCTGGTACTGATCGCCATCAAGCAGGACGAGGCCACAGTTCCCTTGTTCAGCCAGAAGGCGGGCCATGAGTTCGGGAATAACGTAAGGCCCAAAGGTATGAAAACAGCCAAGGCGAAGCATCTCGCCTGCTTCATCGCCACCAGCATCGCGGGTTGTATCGATGCGCGCCGGTGTGCCGTAAGCCCGGTTCGCATAAATTAGCGGCGAACCCCGATCGTCGACGAAGATATCCTCAACCGCGCCAAAAAGGACGTGATGCGTGCCGACCTTCTCACTACTCACCAATCGACAGTCAAAAGCGACGAGAGGATCGGCGACACGCGGTGCGCCTGTGATCTGGGTCGTCCAATTGGCACAGGAAAACCTATCCCCATCGACGGTTTTGAGGCGCCCAGCGAAGGTATCTGAGATCTCGGATTGATCATCGCGAAGGACGTTCACGCAAAATACGCCATTTTCCAGAATGGCCGCGGCTGCGGGGCTCATGTGATGAATACAAACAAGAAGCGTCGGGCGCGGCGTATCTGCTGAAACCGACGACATGGCCGAAACGGTAACACCAGCACGCCCCGCCGCACCATCGGTTGTCACGACGTTGACGGTGCAGGCCGCTTGGCTCATGCCATCGAAGAAGCGTTTCTTCAGATCGATTTCCGCTGCTTCGCTCATAACGCCGCTCCCTTCATGGCTTCGCGTGGTCTCAAGCCACACTATCCAGGTTGTGGGGTAGCATCGGCGAGTGATTGGCAAACCACTTCTCGATCGAGCTATCGTTTTCGCCCCCCGCTTTGCCCTCCAAGACCTGGTCGGACAGGCCTGCTGCGTTATGCGTAAAACGTAGCGGGCCGTCCCAATAGAAGTTCCGGTAAACAGCGGCTAGATGCGCGAAAGGCGGTGACTGGGCAAAAAGCTGGAAGGTCAAGCGGTGGCCCGCGTAGTCTGAATTCAACAGATCACGGGCAAAAGCCAAGAGTTTACGCCGATCATCGGCAATCCAGTCCTCGTTGATGGTGTAGAATTTCTCCATCCATTGGCTCGTTTCAGGATCTTTGAAGGCGGCCGAGTCAGGTGTGACGCAAATCTGTCCGCCGCAAAGCTCACGCGCCATATGGACCATCGCTGGCAGGTTGGAACAAGCATGCACCCGGCCCGTATAAAGCAATGATTGGTTAGGCATCATGAGCCCGCCTGGGCTGCGTTCCGCCAAGGCGATTGAAGCCGTCAAGTGGGCGTTGATGCCTTCGCGGTAGACGGCCAACTGGGAGAGTTTTTCTTGAACCGCCTGCTGCTTTTCAAGACCCGTTTGACGCACGTTGAAGAGGGCTGTGCCGATCATCATGTCGGCAAACTTCAGGTTACGCTGAACAAAAGCAAAGGCCGAATAGCGATGAAGGGTTGCCCGGATAAAGGTCGCAGCCTTGGTGTGGCGATAGAAGAGCACGTTCTCCCAAGGAATGTGCACGTTATCGAAGATGACGAGCGAATCGACCTCATCAAAGCGGTTCGCGAGCGGATAATCTTCCGCCGGTGCGCGTCCTGCAAACCCCGTACGGCAGATCATCTTGATGCCAGGCGAGCTTAAATCGCAGACAAAGCCAACGGCATAGTCTGAGAGCGCATCCGAGCCCCAATTCGCAATCGTAGGTTTGGTAAAGGCTTGGTTGGCGTAAGCAGCGGCCGTTTCATATTTCGCACCGCGCACGACGATACCTGCGTCCGTTTCCTTCACGACATGCAGCAGCATATCGGGGTCTTGCTCTTGCGGCGGCTTCGAACGGTCGCCTTTCGGGTCGGTATTGGCGGAGACGTGGAAGGGGTCGCCCTTAATGACCTTATCGATGTGATCGCGGATGTTTTGCGAGAACTGCGGATCGACCTCGTTCAAAACGTCCTGGCCATCGAAGAGCGACCACATCTCACCAACCGTCTCATCGCCGACACGGGTGACGACGCCGCCAATATCTTCAAAAACCCGGTCGGTCGAGCGGCGTTTCTTCCACCAGTCTTCTTGTGTGTAGGGAAGCTTTAGGCCAAGCGCGAACTTCTCGCCATCTTCCTCATACGTCATAAGATCCGAGGTCTCGGGTTCATGCGCCATGTCATAGATACGCGCACGAATATCGACCACGGGTTTGAACATGGGATGGGTCGGCACATCCTCGACCTTCTCGCCATTTACGTAAACCTCGCGGCCATCGCGGATCGAATTGCGATATTCTTCGCCATTTCTGATCATTTCTCTTTTCCTCGCAACATCTCTCTTCTTAAAATCCATCGCTGAGTGGCGGCAGGATCGGTGCAGCTAGTCGTTTCGCGGCGAAAGTTATTTTTTCGGACTTAGGCAGTAGGCAAAGCATCTTGGTTCGCAGCCGCAACCGTCTTTTTCGAAAAGGGTAAGGGCGCAATCGGAAAAGATAAAATATTTTTTATGTTGATCTTGGATAGCTTTTATTAAAGCAAGTTAGGGGGGATTATGGCGGTTCTTTTTAAGTGTGACACGGATGAGCCTGGGTCCTGGCTGGAGGCACTCTCCCGTCACCTCCCAGAGTGTGAGGTCCGCCTGTGGCCTGATGTCGGCGATCCTTCCGAGATTGATTACGCCCTGGTATACGCGCCGCCGCCTGGCCTCTTGGCGGGCATGAAAAACCTGAAGGT
>CAXMNO010000390.1:0-3314 GCA_964194655.1 uncultured Acidimicrobiia bacterium | reverse complement strand
CGACCAAGGCCACCCGCATGTGGCTGCCGTAAATATCTTCAGCGAAATCGAATAAATGCACTTCCAAAAGTGGAACCTTGCCGTCCACGGTCGGGCGAAGACCAAGATTAGCCACGCCGTCGTACCAAGCGATGTCGCGTTCACTCTCGATGCCAGCGCGCACGGCGTAAACACCGTAAGCAGGATGCAACGTTTCACCCAAGGCGATATTTGCCGTTGGAAACCCGATGGTTCGACCTTTTTTCTGGCCTTCCTGGATCCGGCCTTCGATTTCCCAATATCGCCCAAGCAATAGGGCGGCTCTCGTCGGGTTGCCATCCTTTAGATGTGTGCGGACCAGACTTGATGAAAAAGCTTCCTCGCTTTCGGAGACCAGCAGCTCAACCGATGTCGCGCCAAATCCGGCCGTGCGTCCCATATTTTCAAGCAGCGCCATATCGCCCGCGCGGCCTTTGCCAAAGCGAAAATTATCGCCAACCACGATATAGCGGACACCAAGCGCCTCAACCAAGATCTCGTTCACGAATTGCTCTGCGCTTTTACCCGCGAAACCCAAGTCAAAGGGTATCGCGAAAAGGACATCGACCCCCAATGCCTCAATCAAGCGAACCTTCAAACGGAACGGGGTTAGGCGAAAGGGTTCGCAGTCGGGCTGAAAAACACTTCTTGGATGGGGTTCGAAGGTCAAAACCCCTAGCGGCGCCCCCAGTTCCTGTGCGAGGCGAGACGCCTTGGTAATAATTTCCTGGTGGCCGCGGTGAATGCCGTCAAAATTTCCGATAGCAATGACGGCACCGCGAAGTTCAAACGGTATTTTATCGCTATGACGAAAGACTTGCATTGCAATCCCATCGACCCCATCGACCGCAGTGATCACGGTGATCACTCAGCACTTGTTGTGCATTTTGCCTCAATTGGCAATAGGGGGAGCTTTTTTGACATCAAGCCAAACCGACGAGAGAGATAGTTCTGGGCCGAAGTTCCTTGGGCGGCTTGGGGCGAAAATCTACGCCCCTGCCGCCCAATTGAACCCCGACGAATTTCAGCAGGCTAGAAGCTTATCAAGCAGCCGTGCGGCGTGATTGAAATTCTTGCCCGCCCTTGCGGTTTGAGTTGCGCTTTTGCCCATCGCTACCACGCTTTGGGCGATCCTTTTGAGAATCGTGATTATAAGGTTTGTTGGTCCGCTCTTTTTGACCTTCACTTCGGTTTTGGGAGCCCCACGCCTTTTTGGGGTGAGAGCGCTTTTTACGAAAATTGTCGCGCTTTTTGTCATCTGAACCCGGGTCGTTTGCCGGAACCATGCCATGAAATGAGTGGTCCTCATCAACGGTGACAGACTTACGGATTGTCCGCTCGATATCACGCAAGTAGCCTTTTTCTTCCCTATCACAGAAAGAAATCGCTATGCCGGAGGCGCCAGCCCGGGCCGTCCTGCCGATGCGGTGAATATAGCTTTCCGGCTCGTTGGGAAGGTCATAGTTGATGACATGTGTCACGCCATCGACATCGATCCCACGTGCAGCAATGTCTGTCGCAACGAGAACGCGGATACGACCGTTTTTAAACCGGTTAAGCGCTTGTTGGCGAGCTGCTTGCGACTTGTTACCGTGAATGGCGTCGGCTTGCACACCTGAACGTTCTAGATTACGAGCCACACGATCGGCACCATGCTTTGTCCGGGTGAACACAAGCACGCGTTTGATTTCTTCGTTCGCCAAAAGCTCCCCAAGCAAAGCCTGTTTTTTGTCTTTGGGAACATAGAGGACTCGTTGCTCAACCAGCTCAGCTGTTTTGGATTCAGGTGCGACCTCAACGCGGACCGGTTCATTCAGCAATTCACGGGCAAGCTTGGAAACATTCTGGGCCATCGTTGCTGAGAAAAAAGCCGTTTGCCTGCTTTGTGGGGTCTTCGACGCGATCTTGCGCACATTTGGAATAAAGCCCATGTCGAGCATCCGGTCGGCTTCGTCCAAGATGAAAATTTCGACCTTATCCAGGCGGCATTGGCCTTGTTCCATAAGATCGATCAAGCGGCCAGGCGTGGCTACAAGAATATCAAGGCCCGCATTGAGGCGTTTGATTTGCGCACGAATAGGAACGCCGCCATAGACAACGGCATGGCGAAGGCGAAGACCGCGTCCGTAGGAACGGATGCTATCGGCGATTTGCCCAGCAAGCTCGCGCGTCGGCGCCAAAATCAGTGCGCGCGGCGCGTTTCTTTCCGGCCGGACACCGTTTTGCGATAAGCGATGCAGCAAAGGAAGCGTAAAGGCAGCCGTTTTACCGGTTCCCGTTTGGGCTAGACCCATCAAGTCCGAACCCGATAGGAGGTGGGGTATGGATTTGCCTTGGATCGGCGTTGGATTGGAATATCCTTCAGATTCTATGGTCTGCAAGATAGGAGCTGAGAGTCCGAGCTCCGAAAAACTTGTCATTATTATTAGTCACTTTCGTCATACTGCGTACGAGCGATCCACAGCGGACAACCCTGTACGGCATCCTTTAGGCCAGCCGGTCGGCGAAAGCCTGGATGCGGAAAAACGCTCACAATGTCTGGAAAGGAAGGCGCCCGATCCCATTTCTGGATTACACCATGAGGCGCTTGCGACGACAATGTAACGTCTAGCGGCTACTTAGGGGCTTGGCTCTTTGAAGTCAAGGGAAAGTGGAGCGCGAGGCGCGCGCCTCAATCTTCATCCCGTGATCACAGCTTTTATATGTGATTTAGGATAAGGTTAATCCAGCTCGAGGAAAAATTCCTATATATAATGGGCATTGGAGTGACCAAGAATATAAAGAACCGTGGTGATATCATAAAATTCGCAAGGCTATAGCGACTTCACGATGGTATCACTAAACTATTACGCGCTTTTTTGATGACACTGGCAAGGTTACCTGGAAAGATTGGGGAGTTATGGTTGAAAGTAATCAGATACCCAAGCACATCGTCTTAACCTCTCATCCATCGGCCAACAAGGGTAACTCCCCGGAAATCTGTTGGGGCGCGAAAAGCGCGCGCGAAAGAGGGCCGGTGATCGGGTCACTAACCAATCCAAGCGAAAGAAATGTGATTGGGGCTCATGCCGGCTCCTACGCACTATATCGCGCACTCGCTGTTGCCGCAGGCGGATTGGCCGCTGATCACAAGCCCGACTTAACGAATACCTCGCCAACCACAAAAATTGGGCCGTTCAAGTCGTGGGAGGATCCCGAACGGATAGTCTCGCTCGATCCCTATGGCCATCTGGTTTCCGACGTTTTTGCTAAGCTTCTGGAAGAGGGAAAGGATATCCGCCCGACGATAGCCGTCA
>CAXMNO010000389.1:0-2565 GCA_964194655.1 uncultured Acidimicrobiia bacterium | reverse complement strand
GCGATTTATCTGGGCGAGGATGCAGAGCGGGTTAAAAACGACGCCTGGACTAGGGTCCTTAGCGCTTCCTAAAGTTTGAGGAGGAGGGAAGACCTGTTTTTCGGGCCTTCCTTCCTTTTCCAGTCTTCTCTCGAACCGCTTGAGGCGAGGCAATGGAAAGCTGGCGTCGTAACCCGCTCGTCTTCTGGATCATCAATCTGCCGCCAACGTTGTGGCTGATAATCTTTTTCCTATTTCCACTTGGCATCATCTGGACGATGAGCTTCGGTGAAAAACAGGGGTTGATAGAAATTATCATCACCTGGACGCTGGATAACTATATCCGCGCGCTGGAGCCCATCTATCTAAAGATATTTACCAAGTCGTTCTGGTATGCCGGGCTAACGACCGCGCTTTGTCTGATCATCGGCTTCCCAGTCGCGCTTTTCATCACCTTTGCACCTGAGCGTTGGCGGCCCCTTTTGCTGCTTGCGATCATTCTGCCTTTCTGGACGAATTTGCTCATCCGCACCTACGCACTTATCGCGGTATTGCGTACGCGCGGCTACTTCAACTTCTTCATGGAGTGGATGTGGGAAAAGGCAAATGGGGTGCTTACGTTCCTCGGGCTCGGCGAATACCAATTGTTAGGTGCGTCTTATGCCCCGATGGAGCTGCTCTATAACAACACGGCCGTTGTGATCGGACTTGTTTATGTTCATCTCCCCTTCATGGTTTTGCCGCTCTATGCCTCTTTGGATCGGATGGATAAGTCCTTGATCGAGGCGAGTTTGGATTTGGGCGCTGGGCATATCCGTTCCCTCTTTTCAATCGTCGTTCCGCTTGCCAAGGCGGGTGTCATTTCTGGATTGATCATCACATTTATTCCGGCTCTCGGGTCATTTTTGACGCCTGACCTTTTGGGTGGAACAGATAGTCAGATGATCGCGAATGTCATTGAAAGGCAATTCAAGTCGGCCAATGACTGGCCTTTTGGCGCAGCTCTCTCCTTCATTCTTATGTACATCACCTTTTTCGCGCTTGCAGCGCGTGCCCTTTTCTCAAAGGAGTCATCTGCGATGGAGGCGGGGTAGATGGCATTTCTCAATGGCACAAGAACAGCACCGGGCCCCCTTGAATATGCAAGGCGTTGGCCATTGCGTCTGATCTTTTGGGCGTCGATCGTCTTTCTCTATGTACCAATTTTGACACTGATGATTTTTTCATTCAATGATAGTCGCCGCAACATCGTCTGGCGCGGCTTTACGACCAAGTACTACGAAAAAGCCATGAGTAATGAGGGTTTGATTGAAGCCTTCACCAACTCCTTAACGATCGCCTTCGTCTCGACCTTCTTCGCCGTGGTGCTGGGGGCCATGGTGGCGGTCTTGCTGTGGCGCTTCCGCTTTCCGCTAAAGGTACCGTTGGAAGGCGCGATGGCCCTTCCCATCGTGATTCCTGAAATCTGCATGGGCGTTGCGATGTTGGCTTTCTTTGCGCGTTTCGGCTGGCCGACTGGCTTACCTTGGCCCCTTAATCTGGGGGCGATCACGATCGCGCATATTTCCTTTTCCTTTCCTTTCGCGGCCATGGTCATTCGCGCGAGGCTCGTCAACTTCAACCGTGAATTAGAGGAGGCGGCGAAGGATCTGGGCGCAAACGAATGGGAAACCTTCCGCGATGTTTTAATACCCCATATGAAGCCGGGCCTTTTGGCGGGCGGGCTTTTGGCCTTTACGCTTTCGCTGGACGATTTCGTCATCACCTTCTTCACCTCCGGCCCGGATACCGTGACCTTCCCGGTGAAGGTTTATTCCATGGTGCGCTTTTCCGTGACGCCTGAGGTCAATGCAGCTTCCACGGTTCTCATTGTTATCACCATCGTCCTGACTTCGATTGGCATGTGGTATCAGGGTCGTGGTGGCGCAAAGATCGAACACTAATTGGTTGGATTAAGGAAATCCCCGTGATGGAAGATTTGTGATGGAAGACCGGCCCTCGATTATCTCGATCAAGGAAATTACGAAGCGCTTTCCAGGTGGTGTGACAGCCGTGGATAGTGTTTCGCTTGATATCCGCGAGGGAGAATTCTTTGCCCTTCTAGGGCCATCGGGCTGCGGTAAAACCACGCTTTTGCGTATGATTGCGGGCTTTGAGGTGCCGAGCGAAGGTGCCATCCTGATCGATCAGGAAGATATGGAAGGTGTGCAGCCCAACCATCGGCCAATCAATATGGTCTTCCAATCCTATGCCGTTTTTCCGCATATGACCGTTTTCGATAACGTCGCTTATGGCCTGCGAGTGGGCCGCGTTAAAGTTTCGGCAGCCGAAATAAAGGCGCGGGTGGGAGAATCGCTGGAACTGGTAAAGCTTGACGGCTTTGACGTGCGTAAACCAGATCAGCTTTCCGGCGGCCAACGCCAACGCGTGGCACTTGCGCGTGCCTTGGTGAAGCGCCCCAAGGTGCTGCTGTTGGATGAACCGCTTTCGGCGCTTGATGCAAAACTGCGCGAAGCCATGCAGCTCGAACTGGTGCGCTTGCAAG
Source organism: uncultured Acidimicrobiia bacterium (assembly GCA_964194655.1). Taxonomy (GTDB): domain Bacteria; phylum Pseudomonadota; class Alphaproteobacteria; order Kiloniellales; family Kiloniellaceae; genus JAJFGK01. The sequence goes on along the minus strand of CAXMNO010000389.1, from coordinate 41 downwards.
AAACCGTCGGTATTACCTTCGTGATCGTCACCCACGACCAG
>CAXMNO010000388.1:0-3065 GCA_964194655.1 uncultured Acidimicrobiia bacterium | reverse complement strand
GCGTCGCTTTGATAGGCGCTGCCGCCTTCGCGGATCATGACATCAGATGTGGGAACATGGGTGTGGGTTCCGACGCAAAACGTTACACGCCCATCATAGATATGTCCGATTGCCTGCTTCTCGGCCGTTGTCTCGGCATGAATGTCCAGAGCTATAGCATCGACCGTCGCGCCTAAGCGGTGCTTGGCCAGAACCTGGTCAACGGCAGGAAAAGGGTCGCTCAAATCTTCCATGAAGAGCTGACCCATCACACTCATCACCAGCACCTTGCCGCCATTGGCAGCCTGAAAGACGCCTGAACCCATGCCAGGGGTCCCTTGCGGATAGTTTAGTGGACGCAACAAGCGTGGTTCTTGGCCGATGAAGCCAGCAGTCTCGCGCTGATCCCAGATATGGTTCCCGCCTGTGATGACATCGGCACCAGCCTCAAAGACCTCATCACAGATTTTTCGTGTGATACCTAGGCCTGCCGCGGCGTTCTCGCCATTCACCACAACGAAATCGGCACGCAGTTCGCGCCGCAAACTGGGCAAGCGCTCCACAACCGCATCACGGCCCGAGCGCCCGACGAGATCACCAAGGAAAAGAATACGCAATAAACCTACTCCCGTTCGGTTTTGGCCGTAATCGGAATCACACGCCGATCGGTCACGATATAATCAAGGCTCTGGTCATGCATGCCGTGCGGTACCGATTCGGCGCCTTGTCCGTCAAAGGCAATACCCACGGTTAAGACACCCCCAGCAGACCGCAACCCCGCCAAGGTGCGGTCATAGAACCCACCGCCATAACCTAGACGATAACCTGCAAGATCGTATGCTAAGAGAGGCACCAACAAGATCTCAGGATCGCATTCGGGTTTGTCCGCACTCGGTTCCTGGGTTTTGAAGCCCGCCTCAACCAGTTCATCGCCCGGCGACCACTCACGGAATATAAGCGGCTGTCCGGCGCCTAGCATCACTGGCAGCACGACCGTGTGACCAGCCTCGTGAAGCGCTGTCATCACCGGTAAAGTGTCGATTTCGCCTTCGAGCGGCCAGAACGCTGAGATGGCCTTTTTCTCCTCCAGCGGAAGGGTTGCCAAGATATTCTCCGCAAGGCGCCGTCCGGCTTCCCTGCCAGCAGTGATGAAAGCTTCCGCCCTTCTGGCTCTCGCTCGCTTGCGTTCGTTTCGTTTCAGGGCATCGAGGTCTTCTGCAAGCATGGGCGAAAGCGGATCCGAGGTGGTGGCGTTTGATAGAATTCAGCGGTGCCGCGCGAGCCGTCGCCCTTCGGATCCTCTGTGGCCTGCCTTAACAGGTGGGCACCGTATAACGAAACCACGGCTCCGTCAGGGACAGTTCCCTAGAGATATATATTGGCCCCAGGGATTAAGTAGGACTAACGCACCCCGCAGCACCGCTTGTTCTTGAGAGTCTATTTAGTCGCGCCTGAGGTTCGCCGCAATAGCTTCGATTCTTTCAGCCACCGTATCAAGGGCGAGCGCCATATCGGATTCTACCTCTTCCAGACCGGCGAGCTCACCATCTCCCTTGCCATCGGTCGGACCTTTTGCCGGCGCATCGCCTTTAGAAAGGTGCTTTCTCGCCTCGAACAACTCATCGGAAATCAAGAGAGCTGCCATCACTAAAAGCCGCGCTTCGCCAACTCCGCCGGAGGTGCGTGAAAGCTCGCGAATCTTTTCACCGAGATACTCGCCCAACCGCGTTAAATGCTCTTCTTGCCCATCATCGCACGCCATGACGTAGTTGCGGGAATGGATCGAAAGCGTTACCTGGCCCATCGACTACCCTTCCATCATTTTCTGGACCCGGCCGATCGTGCGGTCCAGACGCTCGGAAAGCGACTCGAGCGCATCTTTAAGCTGGGTATTCTCTTCTTTCACCACATCTATGTCGCCACGCAGCGCCGCATTGCGGGAAGCGTTCTCGCCGACAGCCTCGTCCAAGCTCACAAGAGCGCGCTGTAATCTTTCGGTAGCTTCCTCGAGATTTGCCATGTGCCTTCTTAAGGTCCTTTCTTAGGAAATGTTGGCACTGTCCAATGAAAGCATCAAAAGCTTAGGATAGAGAGAGCCCCACCAAGGGTCAACCACACCAGCCAAAACAAGTCATGATTTTATCGCGACGAGAGCACTTTCATCGCGATATGATCGTGACTCTTCAAAATCCATAAGCCGCAATCTAAATGGCTGTTGACCTCTGGGCGCCGTGGCGGCATGTTGCGCGCGATTCCCAGGCCCGGCATGTATTTCTTTTCACCCATAATTCGGGCCTAAAGCCGGATGGACTCGTGATGGATACTGCACAGACTACGCTCGACGAAGGGGCGCCCGCAGCTGTCGCCAGCCATAAAGATATGGCGAACGCACTTCGCGCCCTTGCCATGGACGCCGTTCAAAAAGCGAAATCTGGACACCCCGGCATGCCCATGGGCATGGCCGATGTGGCTACTGTTCTTTTTACGCGCTTTCTGAAATTCGATCCCAAGCGCCCAGATTGGCCCGATCGTGATCGCTTTGTGCTTTCCGCCGGACATGGCTCGATGCTGCTTTATGCCTTGCTGCATCTGACCGGTTACGAAGACATGACGATGGAAGAGCTGCGGAATTTCCGCCAGCTCAACTCCCGCACGGCAGGTCATCCGGAATATGGCCATGCGGCGGGCATTGAGACGACGACCGGGCCCCTTGGCCAAGGTCTTGCGAACGCTGTCGGTATGGCCTTGGCGGAGCGCATGTTGAATGCCCGTTACGGTGACGCGCTGGTCGATCATCATACTTATGTCATCGTAGGCGATGGCTGTTTGATGGAAGGGATCAGTCACGAAGCCATTTCGCTCGCAGGGCACTTGGGACTTGGTAAGCTGATCGTCCTTTTCGACGATAACTCGATCACAATCGACGGATCGACGGATCTTTCAGTTTCAGACGATCAGACCAAACGCTTCGAGGCGTCTGGCTGGCACTCTGCGCGTGTCGATGGCCATGATGCAGAGGCTGTTGCCCGCGCGATTGAAGCAGCGATGGCAAGCGACAAACCCTCGCTGATTGCCTGTCGTACGGT
>CAXMNO010000387.1:0-2408 GCA_964194655.1 uncultured Acidimicrobiia bacterium | reverse complement strand
AGGCTTCTTCAGCGGTTCAGACTGCTTGCGCAATGGAGCCGAAGCTTGAGTCCCTGATCCGGAAGTCGATTGCCGATGCCTGGGCCGCTGGCGCTGACTCGCTAGAAGCAAACAGGCTGGCGATCCGAAAAATCCGTGAGGCCTACAAAAACCTAACTGAGCGCGAGGCTTCTTCAGCGGTTCAAACTCTTTGCGCAATAGAGCCGAAGCTTGAGTCCTTGATCCGGAAGTCGATTGCCGATGCCTGGGCCGTTGGCGCTGACTCGCTAGAAGCAAATAGGCTGGCGATCCGAAATGTCCGTGAGACCCACACAAACCTGACTGAGCGCGAGGCTTCTTCAGCGGTTCAGGTTGTGCGTGTGACGACGCGATAGCATGGCTATGGACGGCTGGTTATTCACTTCTAAACGCGGGCGAAGCATGCGCGGACACCCTAAGCGGCCATTTGCCCTTTATGTGATATACTGACCGTGCACTCCCATAGGGACTAATTGTGAAGGCATGTTTGACCATTGGAATTTGGAAAGGCTGCACCACCTAGCGGAACCGTCAACAGGGAGAATTGGCCTTAAAGGTTGGCTGATTAGATCCTGGGTGGTCGTTCTTATATGCTTGTTGGGGCTTAGTCCCGCGGTCAGCCAGGACTACGAGTATGCTCTTGGAACCGGCGATCGGTTGCGCATTAACGTATTTGGCCATGTAAACTTGTCGGGCGAATTCGAGGTCGACAGCGCTGGGCGGATATCGCTCCCGCTCATAGGCGACCTCCTCGTGGTTAACCGCTCGCTCGATAATGTGGAGGGCTTGATCATCTCGGCCCTGAAGCCGGATTATCTAAAGAATCCCCAGGTCAGTGTTGAGATCATCAGTTACCGACCTTTCTATATCATAGGGGAGGTCGCCAACCCTGGCAGCTACCCTTATGTAGGGGGCATGCGAGCCATCAATGCGGTCGCCATGGCTGGCGGCTTCACCTATCGCGCGAAGCAGAAGGATTTGCTCATCACGCGCGGCAGGGGCGATGGAAAACAGGAACGCGCGGGACAAGAAACGCCTGTTTTCCCGGGTGATGTGATTGAGGTGCCGGAGCGATTTTTCTGAGTTTCTTGCATAACGATGGCAGATCCTTCGTCGAGAAAGCTGGTTGGGCCAAGATGCCCGGCGATGAAGCCTCCGATAGAAATCTGGCGCACGCTTGTGCACAGGCGCTGAAGGAGCTAACCGGCAGGGTTAAACGCGATGGCGGATGACGATTATGCGAAATTCAAGAATGACCAAGGCGTTCCGGAAATTCGCATCGGCGTCAAAGAGTTTAAATGTGCCGGCGTTTCACCGCCCCTGGACCATCCGCACATCTATCTTGAGATGGGCGCCGGGGATACGATCGTTTGTCCTTATTGCGTGACTTTGTTCCGCTACGATCCCCGGCTTGGTCCAAATGAGGCCGATCCGCCCGATTGCCTCTTTTTGGACCCGTCCGATCGGTCGCGGCAATCCGTGGTGCCCGATTGATCGTTCCGAGACTTCATCTGGCTGCCCTGGTCGGTATTGAAGATATCCGGCCGGCCGTGGCGGGCCAGCGCCTCGACGCAGAAAGTGTTGCGTCGAACAGTTGAATTCACCGTCGATTCGAGCCGTTCGCGATGGTCCGCTTTCGGCCGATACTGTTGAAAAACTATTTTGGAGGGCCAAAGACGCAATATTGATTCGCCCTGACTGCCCGCCGCGCAAGATTGATTCATGAACCGGCCTTCATTGATTCCGTAGTTGCGCGCGACCTCTAACCTGACGACTTTTCCAACACAATCGGCCAGAAACGGTCATTCATTGGGACCATGCGCAAGGTCCGCTTGCAGATCAGAAAGCGGACAATCGAGCCAATTGCTGCGGCGCACAATGATCTCTTCGTCGGCCACGTCGGCTTTGCGATCTCGAAGCGGAAGAAATTGGCCGGCTCAGATTTCGTCGCCTTTTGCACAACGACCAATTCGTGAGTGAAGACGGCGGCTCATCGAAGAGCCACCATCCTTGCTACGAACGCCTAATACAGAAAGAAGGTAGCTCAGACTTCCATGCTCGGCCAATATGGCGACATCTTTTTGATAGCTTGCCGCGCTCGAAAATTTAGTCCCCAAACAGGCGCGATACGGCAACGAGCACTGCTATGGCAAGCGCAATCCAAACCAGCCATTTCTGGGCCTCCGACTTCGGCTTTTGATCCCTGATGCTCCTACCCTGCGGAGATTTGGCCGACGGCGAAACGTGCTTGGGCAAGCGCTCCACCAGGCGAACGGCGATTGACCGCGAGTTCAACCCCTTCCAATCCCCTTCGGGGAGTGCAGAAATCACCGCCGCCAAAGCGCTTGTTGCAGCCTCCTTGGTCAATTCGGACAGACGAGCGGCCTCTC
>CAXMNO010000386.1:0-10306 GCA_964194655.1 uncultured Acidimicrobiia bacterium | reverse complement strand
GGTTCCTCGTAGCTGAGCGACAGGTTTGGGCTAAGCTTTTCGCGCCGCCGGGTGAGCAAGTCTTCGTTTCGGTTCTGAGCTGGCTGCAAGGCCTCTGGTGGCAGATTCAAGATGAAGTTGGGATCAATACAGATCTCGCGCCAAATGGGGATGCGGCTTTTCTCTCCCACGCCTGGAAAGTCGCCGCTTAAGCCCAAGATGTCGGTCATAATTTGGAAATGAAGGTGCGGAGCCCAGCCACCATTTTCTGCTGGCTTACCGAAGTGCCCGATCTTCTCCCCCGCCGAGACGGCGTCGCCCGGTTCTAAGTGAGCGATGCTGGAAGGTGCGAGGTGTCCATAAAGCGTCCAAAAATGTGGACCCTTTGGGCCTGCCTTATGCTCCAAGATGACGGTGCCGCCATAATCGAAGGGTGCATCGTTATTGGCAATCGACCAGACCCAGCCCGCTATCGGCGCGTAAACGGCCATTCCGGCCGGCCCGAAGATATCGACGCCAAGGTGGACCGTACGCCGCTCAGCCCCCTCCCCAGCCTCGAACTGGTCACCTAGATAGACGACCCTATCTTCCAAATAGCCGCCGAGTGCTATTTCAGCGTTCTCGCGGGCAAGATGGTCCGTCAAGAATGCACCGTAAGCCTCAGGGTCGGTGGCATGCTCTAGTCCTGGTGCTCCGGCTGCGAAGGAAAGATAGGTTTTCGGCGCCCGCCTCAGATCGAACCCAAGGACTGAATTGAAGGTGGCGCTGTGCTCCGACAGCCAGCCCTTGATCACGGCGGTCGCTGGGATAGCGGTAAAGCCGCAAACCTCGGCCAAGGAGGCAGCCGCAAAATCCGGATTGATCGCCGCAAGTTTTTCCAGAAGTGATCGGGCCGGAGTTTGGCTAATCTTGAGATATTCGTTCTCAGGGTTCTCGCCACCACGCCAAGAGGAAATAGTGAGGCTAACGGCAAGACGAAGCTTCACCAAGTCAAGGAGAACGGCCAATTCCTCTTCCAGCAAGGGATACGCGCTGTGATAACCAGCAACAACCGCACGCGCGCCTGCTAAGGGATCGCTCGTATCCATCAAGGCATAGGCGAGTGCGACGGCAAGTTCGTTGATCTGGCAACCCCAGAGCATATCGCCAAAGTCGATGAGGCCTGCAATTTCATCGGCGCCCGTTTTTATGACGACATTTCGGTCATTGGCGTCTTGATGGATGACGGCCCGGCGTAGGCCTGCGAGGCGAGGTGCGACGCGCTCTGCCTGGCGCTCAAAAACCTCTTCGACCAGCAAGCGTAGTTCATTGTCGGCTATATGATGGCTGTGCGTGGCTGCCTCGGCCCAGTTATCCAAGTTCCATAGGAAATCCGGCTGAAGGGCCGCTGGATGCATAAAATCTTGGAAGGCGCGGTCTAGTTGGCCCAGATAGCAGCCTAGTTGGCGTAACAATTCCGGTGTCTTCGCGCGCTCGGCCAGCATTTCCCCTTCAAGAAAGCTGACAGCGCGCACGAGATGGCTTTGGCCCTGCTCATCCTCGACCAGGCAGCATGGCTTGCCAGATTTAGTGATCTGCAGCTTGGGGATCGCGAGGCTCGGATCGTGGGATGCTAGATGCGAGAGCGCCGCGTTTTGCAGGTCGAGACGCTCCGGATCCTCGGCAGAGTTTGCGATCTTAAGCACAAAGGCTTCACCGTTCGCCGTCGTGATCTTGGCGTTTTGGTCGCGCTCGCTGACCAGAGGTTCGATCCGCCCGTTAAGTCCGAAATGCTTCTCGGCAATCGCTGCCAGCGCCTCTGCCGTGAAGTCGGGGCTGGGCGAATCAAAGGGCGTTACTGGGTCCTGGTTTAGCATGACGGCTCGTCCCTAGTTTTGACAGGAAATGCCCAATTCATGGGCGGACCTTGGGCCTCTTCATCTAGAGCTTAACTTTATACTCCCCATTTTACCTGCGCCAAGGGGCGGTGACGCTTGCCCAGGCCGCTTTCACACGATAGAGCTGGTTTGTGCAAAATAAAGGTCTTTAGGGAGAATGAAATGCAGGGTGCGGAAGCTCTCCTCCAAACGGCCCTCGCTGGAGGGATCGAGGTCGTCTTCGCCAATCCTGGCACCACGGAAATGCCCGTCGTGAACGCTTTGGATCGCGTCGGCCGGGTGCGGGCAGTTTTGGGGCTGCATGAAAATGTCGTGACCGGCGCTGCTGACGGTTATGCGCGGATGATGGGAAAGCCCGCTTTGACCCTGCTTCACCTGGGACCGGGATTCGCGAACGGAATAGCTAATCTTCACAACGCGCGTCGTGCGCGCAGCTCCATCATCAATCTGATTGGCGAGCAAGCAACCTGGCACAAAACGCCCGATGCCCCCCTGACCAGTGATATTGAGAGCTTAGCTGGTCCGGTTTCAGCCTGGGTTTGCAGGTCTGGGGCTTCTGGAACCATGGCCGGCGATATGGCTAAGGCTTTGAGAGCATCGCGAACCGGCGCCGGTGGCATTGCCACATTGATCCTGCCACACGACTTGCAGTTAGAAGAAGGCGCAGAGCCCGCTGAGCTCGAAGCTCTCCCCCTTAGGGCGCGTGTTCGTGAAGAGAGTATAGAAGGCGCGCGTGCGGCTTTACGGCAGCCTGGCACACTCCTGTTCATAGGCAATGCAGCTTTGAGCGAACAGGGGCTGAAGGCCGCGGGCCGCATCGCCAAGGCGAGCGGTGCGGCGATCATGAGCCAATCATCGAATGCGCGGGCGGAGAGAGGTCAGGGCCTCCCACCCTTCGCGCGTCTTCCTTATTTGCCGGAAATGGCGCTTGCAGCCCTCGAGCCTTATAAGCGGATCGTCCTGGCTGGTGCGATCTCGCCGGTCGCCTTCTTCGGCTGGCCTGGTTTTCCAAGCTCGCTTGTGCCCGAAGGCATTGAGGTCCTGAGCTTAGCTGGTCCCGATGACGATATCGTTGGTGCCCTGGAGAGCCTCGCAGATAGTTTGGGGGTCCCGGCTTACGAGGCTGAAAATCTCTCCCGGCCAGATCTTCCTAAAGACGAGCCTTTGACGGCCGAAGCTGTGACCGGCACCGTGGCCGCCCACCAGCAAGAAGGTGATATTATCGTCAACGAATCCATCACCAGCGGCTGGAACTACCATACACAGTCGATGGGTGCCCCGCGCTTTACCGAGCTTCAAATTACCGGCGGTGCGATCGGCTGTGGCCCATCTCTGGCTCTTGGCGCTGCGGTGGCGGCACCCGAGCGCCAAGTCATTAATATCCAAGCCGATGGCAGCGCGCTCTATAGCCCGCAAGCGTTCTGGAGCCAGGCGCGCGAAAACGCGAAGGTGATCACGGTCATCTTTTCGAACAAACGCTATAAAATTTTGCAGATGGAGTTGGAGCGTGCTGGCCACAAAAACCTGGGCCCGGCGTCTGCCAAGCTAACCGATCTGGGATCACCGGATATCGATTGGCTGCAAATTGCTAAAGGGTTCGGCGTTACTGCCTCGCGCGTAACGACAGTTGGGGAGCTGAGCCAGGCACTTTCAGGCGCGCGCGAAGCTGAAGGTCCTCATCTAATCGAAGCCGTGATCTGATAAGGGGCGAGCAAGAATGCCTATGAGTTTGCCAGATGGCGGAACAATCGCCTCGATCTTTCGAAAGCTTGCGAATGTGTTTTCGATTCGCTTTGAGCGTGGGCCGGTTGACACACCGCAAGAGCTTGTTTCCTTTATTCTAACGAGATCTGCCTATATCGCTCAGACCTCGCTTTATGGCTATTTGAAAACCCGCATGGGAACGCGCTACGCCGAAATTTTTCAAGACGAGGTCTTTGCGAATTCGATCAATATCGCCAAGAAACAGATCTATGCGGCCTGCATGGCCGATCTTTCGGTTTTTGCTGCAGGCGTCGTTGGCCAGGAGGGGCGGCTGCCGCCCCAAATGATGGCGGACCTTGCTGGCTATTGCTATGAGCGTGCAGTGCAAGAAGCCTTCGATCCGACGACGGATAGCGTGCTACTTGAAGGCGGGATCAAAGACTTCAAGCACCGATGCGAGGCTGAAGATTGGCACCTTGCGGGTGAAGGCGAAAACGCCTTTAGCACGAGCCCCAAGGAATTGTTGGATCGCTCCCCCATAGCCGACGAGCTAAAGCAACTTGACGAGAGGATTGTTTTGAATTCAATCCGGTTCAGGTGGCAAGATGTTCGCGCTCAACTGCGCAAGCGAATTGATAACAATTCCATTGCGGCTAAATGGCGCGAGGGTGAGCCTTCGGGCTCGCGGCTATCGGCAAACTAAAGCCCGCTAGAGCACTTTCAATGATTCCTCGATCATGAAAATCGCTCTAAGCTATTATTATTACGCACTTTCCGGGCGCAAAACCGCGCACACTTTTGCTGAAAGTGCTCTAGTTCAAAAAGCTACCCAAAAACTGCGCGACTTCTCCTTCGAGCGGGAAGGACAGCATGCCCATGACTGAGTAACCAAGAAGTGCGGGCATGAGATAAAAACGGACTAAGTAGAAGAACCAGGCAATGAAAAGAGGCACCACTATCGGGTGCAGAAAACCCGGCGTGATCGGGCGAAAAACCCGCAGCAGGGGATTGGTCGTGCGCACAAAAATGCGCATGAAAAAGAACTTACTATCTTCCGGCAAGAATACGTTCATCGCGGAACGCCCGACGAGCGTCCACATGATCATCCCCAGAATATAATCGATAATGAGAACCCAAATCGGGAAGGCCTGAAGCGTATCTTGCATTGTGCTCGCCTGTTATTTGATCAAAAAAAGAGGGCGGGACGATGTCCCGCCCAAAACCTTCCTAGGTCAAGTATTAATGGCTACGACCAAGGATCGCCTTGCCCGATGGAATACGGACTTCGTCGACCATGGCCTGTGTTTCCGCATCGGGTTCCGGTGTCAATAAGCTGACCACCACCATCGTGACCAAGCTAACCGGCATACCAATGATGGCAAATCGCAGATGGTCGATACCCATCCACGGCGTGCCACCAGCGAATTTGACATAGTAGAGGTAAGCCGACCCGGCCACGAAGCCGGTGATCATGCCAGCAATAGCACCCTCGCGGTTGGCGCGCTTCCACCAAACACCGAGCACAAGCGGGAAGAAAAGCCCGGAAGCTGCAAAGCAGAAGGCCCAAGCAACAGCCCCCAGAATACCTGTCAGCTTAAAGCTTGCCACCGCAGCAGCCGCAACACCGATCACGATCAGTAACACACGAGCAACGATAAGCCGGACACGTGTGTCAGCCTTTGGATCGATGATCTTATAGTAGAGATCATGGCTAAGTGCGTTGGCGATTGCCAGGAGCAGACCATCGGCCGTCGACATGGCAGCAGCCATACCGCCCGCCGCCACAAGACCGGAAACCACATAAGGCAGGCCCGCGATTTCAGGAGTTGCGAGCACGACGATGTCGGACCGCATAAAGAACTCGTTGATCTGCAATATGCCATCCGCGTTTCCATCGGAAATGGCCAGCATCCCGACCGCACCCCACTTTTGGATCCAATCGAGCGCTTGGACATCGACAATGGATTTACCGATAATACCGGTCGCTAAATTGGGGTCCAAAATCTGCAGCTTGGTCAGCGTGGCAAGCGCCGGTGCCGTGAAGTAAAGCAGGAAGATGAACAGCAAGGACCATGCAACAGACTTACGCGCCGCACGAACAGTAGGCGTCGTGAAGTAACGCATCAAGATGTGCGGGAGTGAAGCCGTGCCTGCCATCATGCAAAGTGCAAGCGTGACAAACTTCCAGCTATCCAAGCCCGTTCCTGGTGCGTTATGCAGGGTCGTTAGCACTTTGAGACCTTTGATCGGCTCAAGGGCTGCTAAACCAACACCAACGCTGGCTTCCAGCTCAGCAATACGGGCAACCGCATCACCATAACTGAAGTGCGGAATTATACCGAAGCCCTGCTTGTTGGACATCCAGATAACCGGTGCCAGGTAAGCAATGATCAGCACGATGTACTGTGCCACTTGCGTCCAGGTGACGGCTCGCATGCCGCCTAGCATCGAACAGAGCAAGATGCCCAAAAGCCCGAACCATACGCCCAGTTCAAAAGGAATTTGCAGGGCGCGTGCTGCAATGGTTCCAGTCGCGTTGATCTGTGCTGTCACGTATGTAAAGGATGCAACAACCAGAATAACCACCGCGACGAAACGTGCCAGGTTTCCGCCGTAACGCGTGCCGATGAAGTCGGGCACGGTATAGCAGCCGAACTTACGCAAGTAAGGCGCCATGAGCGAGGACACCAGCACATAGCCGCCTGTCCAGCCCACCACGAAGGCCAAATAACCATGACCACCGAAATAGATGCCGCCTGCCAAGGCTACGAATGAGGCACCGGACATCCAGTCGGCCGCCGGCGCCATACCGTTAAAGACGGGAGGAACCTCACGGCCGGCGACGTAGTAAGCGTCAACCTGCATCGTCCGAGATAACCAGCCGATCGTCCCATAGATAGCGATAGTGAAAGCGACGAACATAATACCGATCGCCTCGGCGCTAACGCCTACCTGTTCCAAGATGGCCATAAGGATAATGAATAGGATAAATCCGCCGGTATAAAGGCCGTAGACCTTCGGCAGATTTTCTATGAAATTGCCTTTCATTTTTTAGTTCCCCCCATCTTCACCAAAGCCAGCTTCGTCATCGATTTGGTCTTGGCGCCAATTCGAAAAGAAGATCAAAGCGACGAAAACGGCCAGCGATCCTTGGACGGCCAAGTAGTAACCCAACGGGAAGCCTATAAAGGTCGACGCGTTAAGGTCGGTGGCAAACCAATGAACCACGAAGGCGAATATGAACCAGACCGTAAGGACGAGGAACGTCAAGTTCCTGGTTTTCGTCCAGTGCGTCCGTTTTGCTTCTGCATTGTCATCTGACATACGTTGCACCCCCATTTTAACTTTCTATAAAGTCGTTGGGGAGTTTCTCTTAGAATTCAAGGCAAGGTCAATAATTCTTTGAAATAGTGTGATAAAGTTTGTAAATTTGTAAAATTTTTTAGTATGATAATGTAAATTCTGTAAATTCAGTTTTCGGTGGCGAAAAGAACTGGATTGATCAGTGCCAAGGAGGGGGGATCGAGGCATGTCGCGGCTGTTTTTGGGAGCGAAGATCAGGCAGTTGCGTAAGGACAAAGGCCTGGCTCAGGCCTATCTTGCAAAAGAATTAGGTATATCAGCTAGTTATCTTAATTTGATTGAGCATAACCGGCGCCCTATGACGCCCGCAATAGCGGGGCACTTATCAGAGCTTTATGGACTCGATATCGAGATGCTGTCCGGGCGGCGCGAGGCGCGTTTGCGCGATCATTTGCTAGAAGTTTTGGGCGATGAAGTCTTCGGCGACTTACGTCTGAGGCATGTAGCCTTGGAAGAGCTGGTTGCTGAAGAACCTCAATTTTGTAGAGCCGTCATCACACTTTACCAGGCTTATCGCAAAGCCCGCGGTGAATTGCGGGTCGTTAGTGAGCTTTTATCAGACAGCCCGGAACTCGCCAATTCGAGCCACCGATTGCTCACAATTTTGACGTCGCTTAGGTCCTTTGCTGAAATCTTGCGCGACAATGCCGATCTTTCTGAGGATAAACGCGTAGAATTCGCCGGAATTCTGGTTGAGGAAAGTGAAAATCTGACCAGTCAAATCAGGCAGCTTTTCAGTTTTTTGTCTGAGGGGCGTCTTGGCCCCTCGGTTGCAGCCGAGTTGCCGCGCGAGGAGGTCAGTGAGGCACTGCAAGCCCGCAACAACTATTTTGACGAGATCGAGGAATGGGCGGAAGCCTTTTGGTCCGACTATTTGCAAGATTGGGACCCAGGTGAAGCTTTAGCCTTCAATCCGCTTCTAAAAGTGGCCCGGGAAAAGTTTGCCATGCAGGTCGTGGTTCGCGAGCCGGATGTGGCGGATGAGGCGGGGCACACGCCTGATTATGGCGACGGCGAGGTTAAGGCCGATCACCAGGCGCAGGGAATCCTCATTATCCCCTCGATCTTGCCGCGTCACAGCAGAATTTTTCTGCTTCTTCAGGAGTTTGCGGAACAGAAATGGCGCGAGCGGATTGATGCCTTAGTAGATGATGCAGAAATATCGATCGAGTCCGCCCGACTCCATTATCGAACAGCGCTCAAAAGTTATTTCGCCGGGGCAGTTTTGATGCCCTATGAGCGATTTTACGATAGCGCGGATCGCCTGCGCCATGATCTTGAAGCACTTCAAGTCGCCTTTGGGGCTGGCTTCGAGCAGGTCTGCCATCGCCTGACCACCCTGCAGCGTCCCTTTGCCGAGGGCGTGCCCTTCCACTTTCTGCGGAGTGATATTGCCGGCAATATCGATAAGCGCTTTTCAGCGTCGGGTATCGCACTCCCACGGTATGGCGGCGTTTGCCCCTTGTGGAATCTTCATAGCGCTTTCGTTCAGCAAGGGCAGATTTTGATGCAGTTGGTTGAGCTCCCGGACGGCGGCCGCTTTGTTATGCTGGCAAAAACCGTCGCCAAGCCCAAAGCCCACCACTGGGCGCCTGATCGCTTGATGAGCGTGTCGATTGGCTGCGATGCCTCCTTTGCCCGCCGCTTGGTCTACGCCGACGGTCTTGATTACGAGCGGATGCCGCCTGTTCCAGTTGGCAGTACTTGCCGCCAATGCGTGCGCGCGGACTGCCGCCATCGCGCCTATCCGCTGATGGCGTCGGGGGAAGCGGAGGAAAGCGGCCCCGCGCTGAATTTTGTGCCCGCGTGACAGAAGGCCTGAGTTCGCGCTAAGCTCACTTAAGAATAAAAAGCGGTGGGCCGGAAGATCCGGCCTCAAAAGGGTAGGGGAGAGATAAAGTTGTCCCATTCCATCTTAGTGGTGGAAGATGAGCCACATATTGTTGAGTCCTTAAGCTTTCTCATGAAACGCGCGGGCTACAAAATTCGTATTGCGCGCGATGGCGATGCAGCCTTGCGGACGATGGAAGCTGAAGTCCCCGATCTTATCTTGTTGGACGTGATGCTTCCCCGCCGTGATGGATTGTCCGTTTGCCGTGACATTCGTGCGCGGGAAAGCTGGCGTGATGTGCGCATTGTACTGTTAACGGCGAGGGGTCAAGAGATCGATCGCCGTAAGGGCTTTGAAATGGGGGCAGATGAATACATCGTAAAACCCTTTTCGACCCGTGAGATTCTGGACCGTGTTGCAGAGCTGCTTGAAAGCGAACCGGTCGAAGGAGAGCGCGAAAACTAAATGCAGGCGTGGGAAGAGGCCCTCATGAACGATTCTGATCTTACCGGCCAGCGCGCTATTGCAATATTCCTTCTGGCTGGGGTTGCCTTTAGCCCCGTTTTCTTGGCGATTTTTTCCGAGCAGAGGGGAATTTTCGGAATTCCGGCGCTGTTTTTGTATCTCTTCCTTGCTTGGGGGGTCGTGGTTCTCGCGATCGCCGTGAATGTATTTCGTACTGGAAACAAGGTGCGTGGTGACCAAGAAGGGCCACAGGGCGCGACCACAGGCACCGCAGAAGCGGCCATGGATGTGGGTGGTACGAAAAAGCCGTCTGACCTGCTCAGCCGTGGACGCGGCTAGGCGAGGCGCCCAATGTTGAATGGCGTCCTCATCGTAATCTCTTCAATTCTTTACGTTTGCCTGCTTTTCGCTATTGCTACTTTTGTCGATAGGCGCGCTGATGCGGGGCGCAGCCTATTGCTCCGCAATCCCTATATCTACGCGCTTTCCATTGCGGTCTACTGCACATCTTGGACATATTATGGCTCGGTTGGGTTGGCGGCTTCGGCGGGGGTGTCTTTTCTGCCGGTTTATCTTGGCCCGACGCTTGTGTTTGTTTTGTGGTGGTTCGTGCTGCGTAAGATTGTCCGGATTTCAAAGGGGCACCGGATCACCTCCATCGCCGATTTCATCTCCTCACGCTATGGCAAATCGGCGCGGCTCTCGATGCTTGTCACGGTCATCGCCGTGGTGGGGATCATCCCCTATATTTCGCTGCAGCTAAAAGCGGTCTCGAATTCCTTTTATGTGCTCCTGGAATATCCGGAAATCGTCATGCCGCCACCGGTGAGCGAGCGGACCTCGCTGATTGGCGATCTGACTTTCCTAATTGCGATGGCCCTTGCGATCTTTGCTATTCTTTTCGGCACCAGACACATCGATGCAAGTGAACATCATGAGGGCCTGGTTGCCGCGGTCGCGTTTGAATCGGTGATCAAGCTGGTGGCTTTTCTCGCCTCTGGGATTTTTGTGACTTTCGGTCTTTATCATGGCTTTGGCGATCTCTTTGCCGCTGCTGCGGCCGTTCCCGATGTCGCGCGCCTTTTCA